>JANOMD010000364.1:0-3613 GCA_031420135.1 Rhodoferax sp.
CGTGTTTCTTCTTGCACAGCACGATGCCAACAGTGGCCGCTTCGGCATCGGTTTTGACGTGGCGGTCAAAGTAGTTGACGTACATCTGCATCTGGCCCAGGTCCTGATGGGTGAGTTTGCCGATTTTCAGATCGATCAGTACGTAGCAACGCAGCAGTCGGTTGTAGAAAACCAGGTCCGCAAAGAAGTGGTCGTCGTCAAAGGTGAAGCGCTTTTGCCGGGCCTCAAACAGGAAACCCTTGCCCAGTTCCAGCAAAAAATGCTCGATCTGGTTGATGATGGCGGCTTCAAGGTCAAACTCGGAAAACCGGGCTTGTTCTGACAGGCCCAAGAACTCCAGCACCAGCGGTTCTTTAAGTAGGTCGCTTGCCTGGCTGACAATTTGCCCTTGTTTGGCCAGTTGGCGTATGCCGTCCTGGTCACGGCTCAAGGCCAGGCGCTCGTACAAGCCGCTTTGAAACTGGCGGCGCAGTTCGCGCAGCGCCCAGTTCTGGTTGGTGGACTCGATTTCGTAGAAGCTTCGCTCATCCGTTTTTTTGATGCCCATCAGGAAAACGTAGTGTGACCAACTGAGGGAAAACGGGCGGTTCTCGGTGGTTGCCAATTGGCCGCCGTGTCTGGGTCTCGAATAAGCCAGACGCTGTCTGACCAATTCTTTGGGCGTGCAATGCATAAAACTGTCGCATGAGTTTGAGATTGGTGACTGAGAAGCCGCTGCCAAATTCGGCAGTCAGGCGTTCAGCCAAGCGCTTCAGCATTTGCTTGCCGTATTCCGCTCGGCCCTCGCCTTGCTGCTCAAACTCAACAATGTGCCGCCCTATCTCGAAGTTGGTGTGCACCTGCACCAGATCCACGCCACGGGCAACTGTGCTGCGGGCCGCTCCAATCAACGCGCGAATGTTGGCGAGAAGCGCGGACTCAGTTTTGTCGGTAGCGGAAATGCTCGGCGTTTTCTTCATAAATGCACCTAAAAAAAGTAGCTGCTATCGCAATATCCGACGAGGCTATGCGCCACTGTCACCCCAATACCCACCCACCCGCTACGCCCGCACCGCCAACACAAACACCGTATCGATCGCCTGCACATAGCGGTACAGCGCTACATAGCCACGAGTCGCCCGGCCGATCACAAGTTCGCGCTTGCCGTTTTTCACAGGTCGCCCGATCAACGGGCTGTGGGTCAGAATTTGAACGGCCTGCAGAATTTCGCTGATGCGCCGGGGTGCCGAGCCTGGATCGAACTTGGCGATGTGATCAAAGAAGCGGTCGACCCACAGCCCGCTGTTGATCACCCACAGCGGTGGGGACCACGCTGGCAACAGCGCAGGTGGATACGCTGCGTGTGAAGCTGCTCAAGCTGGCAGCGGTGGTCACACGCAACATTCGGCGTATTCGCCTGTAAGCCGGGGTTGGGGCCGCCGCGCCTGCTGAGCGCCGACAACGACTTGAGCAAGGCGGATTCCCAAACAAAGCCCACCTTCAGGCTCGCGCGTCACCCAATTCAGCGGCAATCCGGCGATCTCTTGGCGCGGCGTGGAATATGCGGGCCAACCCTGCTGCCTTTTTGTTCTCAGCGAATCAGACCGCGAATCTCGCCGCCTGGGTAGAGCGCGCTGTGGGCATTGAAATACAGTTCACCCTGCTTGTACGCCCTGAACTGGTCAGCCGTCAAAACCACACCCGCAGGCACATTGAACACACCGCCGCCCGCATCGGTCAGAGGAATGATCACTGGCCCATTCACGCCTGGGGCGGCGAAATGGACGTGGGCTGCAGTGGCGCTCATTCCCGCGACAACGATGCCGCCGCTGGCAGCGCGCGTGACCGGGTCAACCACCAGCGTACCCGTGCCGGTGGCAACCGTGGCGTACGGCGGAACTTCCTGCGCACCGTCCAGGCTCGCAAAGCGAACATTGCGACCGATCTGCCCACGAACCTGACCACCTGCAAACGCAGTGCTGTGGGCGTTGAAATACAGGCTGCCCGCATTCAGCAAGGCAATCTGCGCATCGGTCATGACGGCATCGGCGGTTGCCACCCAGACATTGCTGCCTGGTGTTGTCTCGGTCAAGGGAAAGACCACCGGACCATTGGTGCCAATCGCGCCACTATGGATATGCGCCGCATTGGCGGCCATGCCCGTCAGGGTGATACGCGCCGTGAATTTTTTGGTCAATGGATCCAGCACCAGCAGGCCGCTGCCGGACGCCGCAGTGGTGTTGACGGGCACCTCCTGCGCGGGGGACAGAGGCGTGGCAAACACAGTACGGCCAATTTGCCCGCGAACATCACCACCGGGGTTGGCACTGGTGTGGGCGTTGAAATACAGTCCGCCGGCGGTCAAGGCGGCAGCCTGCGCCGGTGTCAGCACAGTTCCCGCCGCAACTACCCAATTCCCGCTGCCGACAGGCGACTCGGTCAACGGCACGATGACGGGGCCATTCGCACCCGCGTCGGCCTGGTGAATATGCGCTGCCGTGGCTGCTACGCCATTGAGCGTGAAGCCGCCGCTGACGGCCAGAGTTGACGAATTAAAGGACAAGGTCCCGGTTCCCAAGCCGCCGGTGGTCGTGGGAGGCACTTCCTGGTCCCCCGACATCGAGGCCGCATAGGTCGTTGTCGGGGTGGCGGGCGGCACCACAGCGGCGTTGTCACCGCTGCTGCCGCCGCAAGACACCAAGCTAAAGGCCATTACCCCTGAGAACGCCCAAGCCAACAGCGGCCATGGACGAATTCCTCGAACGTGCGTCATACAGGTCTCCTGATTTTTTGGGTTTTGAGAAGAAAAGAGAGTGCAAACTGCCCTGAAAACCCGCGACACAGGGCGGCTGCCTGCAAGTATATGCATCTGCGTCAAAATAGTTCAAACAAATTGGCAACGACCTCAGGCAGCCTCGATCTCAACCGGCACGGCACTTTTTGCCGCGCCGCGCTTGCGACGCAGTTTGGCCACCATCCGCCCCAGCAAATGTTCCAAATCATCCACCAGCGTGTACACCGCCGGGATCACCAGCAGGCTCAGCAGGGTAGAGGTCATCAAACCCCCCATCACTGCCACGCCCATCGGCGCGCGAAAGCTGCCGTCGGAGGCGCCCCAGCTGAAGGCAATCGGCAGCATGCCCGCGCCCATCGCGATGGTGGTCATGACGATGGGGCGGGCGCGCTTGTGGCAGGCGTCTAAGAGCGCATCCAGCCGATCCATGGGCGGCACGGCTTCCTGCGTCTCGGTGGCGGGGCGGCCCCGGCGGGCTTCGATGGCGTATTCGACCAGCAAAATTGAGTTTTTCGTGGCGATGCCCATCAGCATGATCAGGCCAATCAGCGACGGCATCGAAAAGCTCTTGTCGCCAATCAGCAGGGCTGCAAAAGCACCCCCCAGCGACAACGGCAGTGCCGCCAAAATCGTGAACGGATGCAAAAAGTCCTTGAACAGCAGCACCAGCACGATGTAGATGCACAGCACCGCCGTCATCATGGCCAGGCCGAAGCTGGCAAACAGCTCGCCCATCACCTCGGCATCGCCAATCACCACTTGTTTAACGCCAGCGGGTAGATTTTTCAGGGTGGGTAACTGGTCGACGGCTTTCGTCACGTCGCCCAGCGGCATGCCAGA
>JANOMD010000365.1:0-6155 GCA_031420135.1 Rhodoferax sp.
CAGCACATTCGCGCCAAACACCTTGATCGGTGATTCAGGCAGCGGCGAGGGAAATCGCAAATCATCGCGCCCCCAGATGTTTTCGGCCACATTCTTGAAAATGATGCCCAAGGCGATGGTGGACATGATCCAGCCAAACTCACTCTTGATCTTGATGGCCGGGCGCACGCCAATGCGCTCCACCAGCCCGCCCTGGAACAGGCCGAAAATAATCACCAGCGGCAGCATCAGCCAGTAGTTGACGCCCATGTTCACCAGTGTCAGGCCGACCATGGCGCCCAGCATGAGCGCGTCGCCCTGGCCGAAGTTGAGGGTGTCAGACGTCTGGAATGTCAGCTGGTAGCCGAACGCAATGACGGCATAAATCATGCCCAAGGCAACGCCGCTGTAGATGAGTTGAAGCAGGATTTCCATAATGACGTTCCGATCAAAGAGTCAGGATCAGCCCCATTGCGCCAAGTGGCTCTGGGCATAAAAAAACACCGCGCGAGCTAGTCAATAGCTGGCGCGGTGGACTAGCTGGCGCAGTGCGCTTGACGCCGGTCGACTTATTTCTTCAAGCGGACTTCAGAGGCCTTTTTGAAATCCTCCGGGTAAGCGTACACCACGCGCTGGCCCTTGACTTCGCCGAAAACCGGAATATTGGCGGTGATTGCCTCGTGGTCTTTTGCAGAGAAAGGCTTGTTGTACGTGGTGACCACGCCTTCAACCGGCGCCTTCAAGTCTTCGAGCGCGGCCTTAATTTTTGGGCCGTCAGTCGAGTTGGCCTGCTTGATGGCGGCTGCCAACAGATAAATGGAGTCATAGCCTTGGGCGGCCGACACGGGCGAGTCAATGCGCGCGTTTTTCGGATTGAACGTCTTCAGGTAATTGATGATGAACGACTGGCGCTTTGGCGTGGTCGGCTCCTGAATAAAGGTTTGCGGCATGCGTGCGCCTTCACCGCCAGGGCCTGCGTTGTCGATGTAGTTGGCCATGGACAGGGTCCAGCTGCCCACCATGGGCACTTTCCAGCCGAGCTTGGTCATGCCGTTGGCAATTTGGGCCAGCTCAGGACCAATGCCATAGGTCAGCACCGCCTCAGCGCCCGCCTCTTTGGCCTTGAGCAACTGGGCCGTCATGTCCACGTCTTTGATGTTGAATTTTTCAACCGCGACGGCTTTGATGCCTTTAGCTGCCAGGGCTTTTTCAAGATCTTCGCGGCCTAGCTGGCCATAGTTGGTGGAGTCAGCCAAAATGGCAACCTTTTTAAAGCCACGGCGCGTAATGGCTTCTTCCACAATCATTGGTGCCTGGATGCTGTCATGTGCGGCGTTGCGGAAGATGTAGTTTTCAGCCTGCTCGGGGAACTGCTTGGTGACAATGCTGCCGGTGGCTACGTTGTTCATCACCGGTATCTTGGCTTCCTGGAAAAAGCGTTGAGACGCCAGGGCCACGCCCGTGTTGATGTAACCCACGGCAGCGGTGACTTTTTCCTTGCTGATGAGCTCTTGCGCAATTTGCACGCCGCGCTCGTTTTTGGCTTCGTCGTCACGTTCCACCAGCACAATTTGGCGACCCAGCACGCCTCCGGCGCTGTTGATCTCCGTCACGGCCAGCCGCACGCCGTCGCGCATGCTCACACCCATGGACGAGGAGCCGCCGGTAAATGGACCGGCCACGCCGATCTTGATCGGGTCAGCGGCTGCAGCGACGCCTGCAAAGCTCAAGACAGCGGACGCGACTGCCAGATTGGCGGCCAGTTTTGCAAAACGAGTTTTCATGATGTCTCCAGATTAAAAAGATTTGAATGAATGCGGGAAGCAGCTTTTGCCCAAGCGGAAATCAAACAGGCCGTCGGCTTTATGGCGTGCTTGGAGGTGCCGTTCTGGCGGACAACCCTTAAGTGTAACCCGCGAAATTATCGGCGTCGACGGTAAATCTGACAGGTACTCAAGTTGGAGGTGCAAAAATGGTTGAAGCGTGATACCGTTTGCGCTGGCGTATCAACCGAACAACGGCAAAGGTGCCAGCATGCGAAAGTCGCCCCTCTATAGCAGTCGCCAGGCCAGACAAGCTTCTGACGGCGTTCACCCTGCGCCTGCTTCCCCCGAAACCGCGACTCTCGCAGCTTCTTCGCCGCGCCAACGATTTGCCCGCCGGAGGAAATTGTCACTGGGCGACCCCCGTCTGGTTTGGTCGGCCATCGCCTTGCTGATGGTGTTGCTGCTGGCCAATCTGGGGCTGACATTGCGCCCGGGACCACCCAAAATCACCCAGGAAATCATCGACAGCGCTGTGCTCAAAACGCTGGAAACAGCCGACCTGCCCTCGCCTGCCGCCAAGGCCTATGAGACGATCCTGCCTTCGGTGGTGCAGGTGCTCGGCTTTGTCAAAAGCAAGGACGGCAAAGAAGACATACAACACGGCGTCGGCACCGGCGTCGTGATTGTCGACAAGGGCATCATCCTGACCAACCTGCACGTCGTTCAAGGCGCACAAACCATCAAGGTCATCTTTTCTGACGGACTTGAGTCCAGCGCCTCTGTAACCGGCACCAAGCCAGAGGACGACCTGGCCGTTCTACAGGCCCACAAAATTCCGGACGACATGATTGCTGCCACCATGCGCTCCACCGGTGACTTGCGCCCGGGCGACCTGGTGTTGGCCGTGGGATTTCCCTTTGGCATCGGGCCATCTGCCTCATTTGGCGTGGTGTCGGGGCTGAAGCGCTCCTTTCACTCGCCCGAGGGCAAGCAGGAACTGAGCAACCTGATCCAGTTTGATGCTGCGGCCAATCCTGGCAATTCGGGCGGACCGCTGGTGACCATGGACGGCCAGGTGGTCGGCATCGTCACCGCCATCCTGAACCCGACGCCGCACCGAACCTTCATCGGCATTGGCTTTGCGGTGCCAATTGAAAACGCCGCTTCCGCCGCTGGTCTGCCACCTTTTTGATACAGGAAACCACACATGTCCGAGACCTCACTTCAAAGTGCCGACACCGCCCAACTGATGGAGAAAATTCTCTATGAGGTCAAACGCGTGGTGGTCGGTCAGGACCGCTTTCTCGAGCGTGTCATGGTCGGCATGCTGGCGCAGGGGCATTTGCTGGTTGAGGGGGTGCCGGGGCTGGCCAAAACGCTCACCGTCAAAACGCTCGCCAACACCATTCAGGGCGATTTCAAGCGCATCCAGTTCACGCCCGACCTGGTGCCAGCCGACTTGGTGGGAACGCGCATTTACAACCAGAAAACCGGCGAGTTTTCGACCTCCCTCGGCCCGGTGTTCACCAACCTGCTGCTGGCAGACGAGATCAACCGGGCACCCGCCAAGGTTCAAAGCGCCCTGCTGGAGGTCATGCAGGAGCGCCAGGTCACGATTGCCGGGGTTACCCACAAAGTGCCCAATCCGTTTCTGGTGATGGCCACGCAGAACCCGATTGAGACCGAAGGCACCTATCCGTTGCCCGAAGCCCAGGTCGACCGCTTCATGATGAAGGTGTTGGTGGATTACCCCACGGACGAGGAAGAATTTGTCATCGTCCAGCGCGTCACCGGCGCAGCCGTTACCGTGGCAGCGGTCGCCACTACCGCGCAGCTGGCTGCATTGCAGCATGAGTGCCAGCAGGTGTATGTTGACCCCAGCCTGATTCAGTATGCAGTGCGGCTGGTGTCGGCCACGCGCAGCCCGGTCAAGCACGACTTGAAGGATCTCGCAAGGTTCATCACCTTTGGAGCCAGCCCGCGCGCGACGATCAGCCTGGCAGAAGGGGCCCGTGCCCTGGCCATGCTGCGCGGGCGCACCTACGCACTGCCTGAGGACATGAGCGATCTCGTGCCGGATGTGCTGCGCCACCGCCTGGTGCTCTCCTATGAGGCACTGTCCGAGGGCCTGACCGCTGACGCCATCACGGCGAGAATCATGGCCAAAATTCCGGTGCCAGCCAAGCCTTTGGCGCACGAGAAACTGGCGGCATGAATTCGGTGCAATAGCACAGCGCCACAGGCGGCCTGCCATGTTCAACTTCTTCAAGCGCAAAAATCAGGCGACTGCTGGCGCAGTTCAGGACGCTGCCAACGCGCCGCAAATGCAGGGTGCCGAAGATGTCCTGCGCCGCCTCGAATGGACCGTCATCAAGCGGCTTGATGGCCTGCTGCAGGGTGACTACCGCACGCTGCTTCGCGGCACCGGCATCGACCTGGCCGACCTGCGCGAATACCAGCACCATGACGACGTGCGCCATATCGACTGGAATGTCACCGCGCGGCTGCAGATTCCCCATGTGCGCGTGTTCACCGAAGACCGCGAAATGACCGCCTGGTTTTTGCTGGACTTGAGCCCGTCGATTGATTTTGGCTCGGGCCAGCAGCGCAAGTGCAATGTCTCGGCCGGGTTTGTCGCCGTGCTGGCGCGCCTGCTGACGCGCCACGGCAACCGCGTGGGCGCACTGATGTACGGCGCCGGCGTTGACACCGTGATTCCCGCCGGAAGTGGGCGTCGGCACGTGCTGCAGTTGATGCATGCCATGTCGCAACGCCCGAAAGCCGCAGACAAGGGCACCACCCGTTTGCACGAATTGCTGCAGTCAGCCGCCGCAATGATGCGCAGGCGCTCCACCGTGTTTGTGGTGTCTGACTTCATCAGTGAACCGGGCTGGGAGAAAGCGCTGGGTCAACTGGCCCACAAGCATGAAGTGGTGGCCGTGCGTTTGTACGATCCGCTTGAAAACAACCTGCCCGACTTGGGCCTGGTCACCATGCGGGACGCTGAAAGCGGCGAGCAACTGTTGGTAGACACCTCGAACGCCAAATTTCGCCAGCGCTTTGCACAGATTGCAGCCGAGCGCGAAACCGCGTTGCGCCAGGCACTGGCCCGCGCGGGTGTTGATACGCTGGAGCTGTCCACCAACGACGATCTGGTGCAGTCAATCCTGCGTTTCACCGACATGCGCAAGCGTCGCAGCCGCATTGGAGCCGGCGCCAAGCTGCCAGATCACCTCAAACAGGTTGCTTGAAACCCGCGCCGTTGAACCGGAGAGCCCCTCATGAATTTTGACGCCTTGATCCCCAAAACCATGCCCGTGAGTTTCACCTGGCCAACGCTGCTGTGGCTCCTTCTGGCGCTGCCACTGCTGGTGCTGCTTTATGTCTGGTTGATGCGCCGCAAGAAAAAGCTGGCGTTGCGGTTTGCCAGCCTGTCGATCATCCGCGAAGCCATGGGCACCGGCCCGGGTGTGCGCCGCCACATTCCGCCGTTGCTGTTTTTGCTGGCAATTGCGGCCATGCTGATCGCCGCAGCGCGCCCGTTTGCAGTGGTGATGCTGCCGACGCAGCAGGAGACCATCATGTTGGCCATGGATGTCTCGGGCAGCATGCGCGCCACCGACGTTTTGCCGAGCCGCATCGTGGCGGCACAAAACGCGGCAAAGGCATTTTTAGCCGCGTTGCCACGCAATGTGAAGGTGGGCATTGTGGCGTTTGCCGGGTCAGCCCAAGTGGCGCAAATGCCCACGTTGAACCGCGAAGACCTGGTGTCGGCGATTGACCGCTTTCAGTTGCAACGCGCCACCGCCATTGGCAACGGCATCGTGCTGTCATTGGCGACCCTGTTCCCGGATGCGGGCATTGACTTGAGCACCATGCAGTTTGGCCAGCGGAATAAAGGCGTCTCGATTGACCAGCCCGCCAAAGACGGCAAGAAGCCGTTCGTGCCCGTCGCACCGGGCTCCTACACCTCCGGGGCGATCATCTTGCTGACCGACGGCCAGCGTACCACCGGGGTCGATTCCATGGAAGCCGCCAAGATGGCCGCAGACCGTGGCGTTCGCGTCTACACCGTGGGCATTGGCACCGTCACCGGCGAGACCATCGGCTTTGAAGGCTGGTCAATGCGCGTCAAGCTCGACGAAGAAACGCTCAAGGCGATCGCTGCCAAAACCCAGGCAGATTACTTTTACGCCGGCACCGCGGAGGATCTGAAAAAAGTCTACGAAACACTCAGCTCGCGCTTGATGCTGGAGAAAAAGGAAACCGAAATATCCGGCTTGCTGGCGCTGCTGGCCGCCATCCTGGCGATCACGTCGGCTGGCCTGTCGATGCTCTGGTTCAACCGGATTCTGTAGCCAATCCGATTTTTTAAGTTACTATAATTTATATAGCAAACTATCTATATAA
>JANOMD010000366.1:0-7918 GCA_031420135.1 Rhodoferax sp.
CCAGAAACCAGACCAACCCCGCCGTCATGACCCACTTGCCCCAATCAGCGCCATTCATCCATTGGGTAGCACCAAAGAAGGTTAGAAGCAGACCGAACGACGCCAACGCCGGGTGGCGCGACGGGTTGGGTACAAAATAATACGGCGTTGCGCCGTGGGTTGCCGAACTCATGTCATTTCCTTCTTGTCTATTCCTGATTTATCCAATTTTCAACACTCTACTGTCATTGTGATTGCATCGATGCAGGCCTATTTTGCAACCACCCAATTCACAAACGCCATCAAACTGACTACAAATACCAGCACACCGCCCAAAGCGACAACGACGATGTGGATCAGGCTGACACTGGCCATATCCTGCTGATATTCGCTGTTTTTGCGAATTCCAAGAAACGACCAGCCTACCATCTTGATGCTGCGCCAGAAGGAGACGGTTGGCGGATTACCCGCTGGCGCGCCGCGCCGATTCAAACTCTCAGACGTCCCCGTTGGCACACTACAGGCAACACTGTCATCGGGGCCATTCTGCTGGCCCCTCATGCGCCACTTCCCACTTTGAGGGTGCCCGAAGCATCTGCAGTCGGCGCAGGCGGTGTTTTGCTTCCAACTTCAAAAAACGTATACGAAAGCGTAATGGTCTTGACATCTTTGGATAACTTGCCGTCAATCACAAAAACCACCGGCCACTTTTTCTTTTCTCCGGGTTCCAGGGTGTATTGCGCAAAACAGAAGCATTCGAGCTTGTTGAAATGGGCTGAGGCCTGGTGCGGCGCGTAGCTTGGGATCGCCTGCGCCGACATGCGGCGGTCCTGTGTATTCTGAAACTCATACATCACCGTGGCCAGTTCACCGGGGTGCACTGTCAGCGAGCTTTTTTCTGGCTTGAACTGCCACGGACCCCGCGCATTGGCATCAAATTCGACCGTGATCGTCCGGCTCAAATCGACTTGGGTATTGGCCGTGTAGTTGTTCGATTTGCCAGGCAGATTCTTTTCACCAAGCGCCAGAATGTTGATGCCGGTCACTTCACAAATGGCTTTGTAGATGGGCACCAGTGCGTAACCAAACGCAAACATGCCTGCCGTCACGATGACCAACTTGCCCAGCATCTTGGCGTTTTCACTGCGCATGATGGCCATCTCGCACCGGGCTACCTGCCCAACAAGGCCATTTTGACCACGAAACCCAGCAAAAACACCAACGCCACCGAGGCTAGAATCAGCCCGGTTTTGAGGTTTGCCTTTTTCTGTTCGTCGCGCATGTTTTATGCCTGGCTAATTGGCTTCAGCCAATGACCCGGGTTGCTGTTGAATCCAGCTTGGGAGGTGTCTCGAAGGTGTGAAACGGTGCAGGCGAGGGCACTTCCCACTCCAGACCTTCGGCAGCCTCCCAAGGCCGCTGCGGCGCCTTTTCACCTTTTCCGCGCATGCCCGGTAAAACGATGAAGAAAAAGAAGAACACCTGTGCAAATCCGAAAAAGAACGCGCCTACAGTGGCGACAGCGTTGAAATCGGCAAACTGCATCGGGTAGTCCGCGTAGCGCCGTGGCATTCCCGCCAAGCCCAGGAAGTGCATGGGGAAAAAAGTCACATTGAATGCAATCAAAGACCACCAGAAGTGAATTTTGCCCAGCGTTTCGTTGTACATGACACCGGTCCATTTGGGTGCCCAGTAGTAATACCCTGCGAACATGCCGTACAGCGAGCCCGCCACCAGCACATAGTGGAAATGCGCCACAACGTAGTAGGTGTCCTGCAGTTGGATGTCGATCGGCGCCATCGCCAGTATCAGGCCGGTGAAGCCACCCATCGTGAACACGAAGATGAAGCCCACGGCAAACAGCATTGGCGTTTCAAACGTCATGGAGCCCTGCCACATGGTGGCGATCCAGTTGAAAATTTTCACGGCAGTCGGGACCGCGATCAGCATGGTGGCGTACATGAAAAATAGCTGGCCCGTCACCGGCATGCCAGTTGTGAACATGTGGTGCGCCCACACGATAAAGCTCAAAATCGCAATACTGGACGTTGCATACACCATGGAAGCGTAGCCGAACAGGCGCTTGCGCGAAAACGCGGGAACGATCTGGCTGATGATTCCGAAAGCCGGCAAGATCATGATGTAAACCTCCGGGTGGCCAAAGAACCAGAAGATATGCTGGAACATCACCGGGTCGCCACCGCCAGCGGGGTTGAAGAAGCTGGTGCCAAAGTGACGATCGGTCAAAGTCATGGTGATGGCGCCAGCCAGCACGGGCATCACCGCGATCAGCAGGTAAGCGGTGATCAGCCAAGTCCAGCAGAACATCGGCATTTTCATCAAGGTCATCCCAGGTGCACGCATGTTCAGGATGGTCACGATGATGTTGATCGAGCCCATGATGGAACTTGCGCCCAGGATGTGCAGCGCGAAGATGCCAGCGTCCATGGAGGGGCCCATTTGCAGCGACAAGGGCGCGTAGAGCGTCCAGCCGCCTGCAGGCGCACCGCCCGGCATGAAGAAGCTGCCAACCAGCAGCAAGGAGGCTGGAATCACCAGCCAGAAACTGAAGTTGTTCATGCGCGCAAAGGCCATGTCTGCAGCACCAATTTGCAGCGGAACCATCCAATTGGCAAAGCCGACAAAGGCCGGCATGATGGCGCCAAAAACCATGATGATGCCGTGCATGGTGGTGAGCTGATTGAACAGCTCGGGGTTGACCAATTGCAGGCCGGGCTGGAACAGTTCTGCCCGGATGGTCAACGCCAGCACACCTCCGACCATCAGCATGGTGAAGGCAAACAGCAGATAAAGAGTGCCAATGTCCTTGTGGTTGGTGGCAAACACCCAGCGCCGCCAGCCTGCGGGCGCACCGTGGTGGTCATCATGGGCGTGGTCGCCATGGGCGTGATCATGTGGGTCTAATACGGCGCTCATGCTGGTTTCCTTCTCAATTCTCTGATTCTCAAAATTTGGACAACAGGGGTCGCAAAGGTGCGTGGCCTATTGTTTTCGTGCAACGGTAATTTCAGCCGGTTGAACCACTTGGCCGGTCTTGTTGGACCAGCTGTTTTTGGTGAATGTGATCACCGCCGCGATGTCGGTGTCGCTCAGTTGCTTCCAAGCCGGCATGGCGCCGTTGTTTTGCCCATTGAGCAAAATCATGATCTCTTTGCCCTTGTCAGCGTCCAGCACGACAGCAGCGCCATCCAGCGGCTTGATCGGGCCTGCGCCCTTGCCGGTGGGCAAATGGCAAGCCGCGCAATTGGCAGCGTAAACTTTTTCACCCCGCGCGGTGATGTCCTGTGCCGTCCAGACTTTGGTCGGATCATCCGCCTTGGCGGCGATTTTCTTTTTCTCGCCGTCAACCCATTTGGCGTAGTCTTCAGCCGACACCACCTTGACATGAATCGGCATGTAAGCGTGCTCTTTGCCGCAGAGTTCGGCGCATTGGCCGTAAAAGTCCCCGGTTTTCTCGGCACGAAACCAGGTATCGCGCACGAAGCCGGGAATGGCGTCCTGCTTGATGCCGAATGAAGGCACCATGAAGGCGTGTATCACGTCAACAGACGTTACGATAACGCGAACCTTCTTGTTGACCGGCACCACCAGCGGGTTATCGACTTTGAGCAGGTAGTCGTCGATGGCCTGACCCGGTTTTGGGCCACCGTTATTGGACATTTCACGGTGTGTGGCATCCAGTTGGGAAACGAAATGAATCCCTTCGCCTTGGCCCTTGATGTAATCGTAGCCCCATTTCCACTGCTGGGCTGTGACTTTGACGGTCAAGTCGGCATTGGTGGTGTCTTTCATCGCCACAATGACTTTTGTAGCGGGCAGCGCCATCAAAATAACGATGATGAACGGAACGATCGTCCAGATGATTTCCACCGTGACCGATTCATGAAAATTGGCGGCCTTGTAGCCCTTTGATTTGCGGTGCTTCCAGATCGAATAAAACATCACGGCAAAAACCGCAACGAAGATGACGGTGCACAAAATCATCATGAACCAGTGCAGCCAGGCCTGCTCGTGGGCGATTTTGGTGACCGCTGGATGCAGATTTAGCTGATTGACGGCCGGGCCGCCTGGCAAATCGCCAACCGCATGCGCCGCCGTGAAAACCACTGTGCCGAGCCAGGCGGCCGTCCAGGCAGCCACCCAAGCGGCCAGATTACGCAGCGAATGCGTCAAAAAGTTCAAAATGCGCTTCATCGTATTCACTTCTTCATTGCCTTAAAACTTGATTTCAATGACCTCGATCTACCTTGACTCAACCTGGGCGGCGCAACTGCCTTGCAGTTCACACGCCGCGCAACGCCATCCGGATTTCACGGGCCAGCACCGGGCGCAACTCCGGGCGCACAAAGCGCCCCACGTTGATGGAGCGGCCCTGTCCCGAAAGCTCGATCAATGACCCATCGCCCGATTGCGGCTCGACCCGAACCCATTCACGGCGAAACTCGGCGCGCTCGGTCTTTCCACCGCTTTCAAGCTCGACCACCAATTGCGGACCGGCCAGGTAAATGCGTTCACCGTCACCGGCATGCCGTGCATAAACCAGAAAAGCCACGCCTATCGTGATCAGCTCGCCCCCCGCGAAGGGCAACACAAAGATTGCCCCGTGAAACCAGAAAGCGGTGCCGATCCCTAGTGAAACAATGCATAAAGAGATATACACCATGCCAAGTTGACCCGGCGTAATCGAACAATTGCGCCGTAAGAACCACTGGACGTTTTGACCGTGCACTGTAGCGAAGCGAAAAACCAGATTTGTCACTCGTTCTGCCTGAGCCATGCCGTGCACAATTAGTTCTGTGCGCCGGGAATCCGGGGAAATACCCTTGTTCAACTGACCGGCATTGTAGCCGACGTGCGTGGCCGTTTTTGCGCTTTCCCAACGGTTCACCGTGGCGCCAGGGTGCCAATTCCAAGCCTATTTCCGGTCGGGATTTGTCCCCGCATGGCGATTCAACTGCCTGCGCATTTCTTCCAGCGAGAGCGTAGTCTCGGGTCTCACTGCCAGCCGCCTGGCCGGTTTCAGAGCGTGTCCGTAAATTACCTCGAAGGTGAGTTGTAGCGGGCCGGAATTGCCTTGGCAGGAAGGCAACGGCGAGCCCGAACGCAGTTGAAGTTGCAGTTCGTCCGTCAAGCGCTGGTGCCATTGGCGTCCCCGCAACTGTGCGAAGCGCGCCGGGTGCAGGTTTCGGCCCAGGCTGCGCAGCTCCAGCAACAGGCGCTCGGGTGTCTCAAAGCTCAACACAATGCGCTCCATGTCCAGCACCGGCTCTGCAAACCCGGCCGCTACCAGCATGTCGCCCCAATCGTGCATGTCAGTGAACTCATGCGTTGGCGCGGGCCAACCCAGGTGCTGGTAGACGTCGCGCAGCTCCCGCAGCGTGTCCGGGCCCAGGCAGGAAAACATCAAAAACCCGTCGATCGCCAATGCCTTGTGCCATTGGGCGATCAGCGCCTGCGGATCGCTGGCCATGTGCAGGGCCATGTTGGCCCACAGCATTTGCACACTTTCATCGGGAGGGGCGCCAAAGTGGATCGGCCCCATCGTCCAGCGCGCCGGATTCCACCATGCCTTGCCAATGACGTCTCTGGCAGCCGACAAGTGCGCGTTGGAGGGCTCCATCACAAAACATTCTGCGCCGGGGTAACGCCGTGCCAGTAACGCGTGCCCAGTCAAGCCGCCACGCAGTGGTGCCCAATGCGCCCAGCACCTGGGCTGTAGCTTGATCCACCCCAGGCGCTCTTCCATGCGCCGGGCCACTTCTTCATGCAACCAGGGCGAGGGTTGAATCAGCCGTTGCTGCCAGCGCAGAGCGGCAACGGGGTCGATGGTGGGGGGGCGCTCGGTCATCTCTTTTTATCGCAGGTGAAATGGATAGCGCGGGTGTCTCATTACCGTGGCGAGTATATTGACTTGATGTTTCGCAAGCTTGTCAACCAAGTCTTTGACGCCATCCCCAGCCAATGCGCGGTGTGCCACGCCTGGCCGGGCAGGCCGGTCTGTGAGGCCTGCGTGACAGAATTTGCCCAACCCCAACCGCGCTGCAAGACCTGCGCTGTGGCCATGGAGTCGGACCACCCGCACTGCGGTGCCTGCCTGACCCACCCGCCCACGCTGGATGCCTGCGTCGCTGCGGTTTCTTATGACTACCCGTGGTCAGATTTGGTAAGTCGCTTCAAATTCAACAACAACCCGGGCTGGGCCGCCACTTTTGCGTATTTGATGCGGACAATTCCCTGGGTGGAGCCCGCGCTGGAAGGGGCCGATATGGTTTTGCCGATGCCGTTGTCCGGGCCACGCCTGCGCGCCAGGGGGTTCAACCAGGCGCTGGTGCTGGCCCGCGCCCTGGAACCGGATCGGCTTGAGCCCTCGATCCTGCTGCGCATCAAGGACACACCCGCCCAAAGCACCCTCAGCCGCGAGGAGCGCCTGCGCGCCGTGAGCGATGCCTACGCGGTAGACCCGCTGCTGGCCGCTCGCCTCCAACGCAAACGCATCGTGCTGGTGGATGACGTGTTGACAAGCGGCGCCTCGTTGAATGCCGCAGCCAAAGCGCTCAAATCCAGCGGCGCAGCCCACGTCACCGGGCTGGTGTTTGCAAGAGCTGAGGTGTAGCCCCCACGCTCAATGGTTGCCCCCACGCTCCACCGCTGCGCGGGTCGCTGCCCCCCGAGGGGGCTAATTTTTCTAGGGGCGGCCCGTCGAAAAATTGCTATTTGCTGCCGACAATGCAGGCATGTTCAACATTGTCCTGGTCGAACCCGAAATTCCACCCAATACCGGCAACGTCATCCGGCTGGCGGCCAACACCGGCTGCCGGTTGCATTTGATCGAGCCGCTGGGGTTTTCGATGGACGACCGCCAGTTGCGCCGCGCCGGGCTGGACTACCACGAGTACGCCCCAGTGATCCGCCACCCGAACTGGCACGCGTTCATGGCCCTCGAAGCACCTGCGCCAGACCGCATGTTTGCGCTGACCACGCGCGCCATCTGTGGTGTGTTTGAGGCGCAATTCCAGACCGGCGACTGGCTGGTGTTTGGCTCTGAAACCAGGGGCTTGAGCGACGAGGTTCGTGCCGCCTTCGCCAACACCCAATGCCTGAAGCTGCCGATGCTGAGCGGCCAGCGCAGCCTGAATTTGTCCAACGCCGTAGCGGTGACGGTGTTTGAAGCCTGGCGGCAAACCGCCTTTGACCTCGGTTAAAGGCTATTTAATATCACCGGCGATATCAAATATTGTCTTTTTACCCTGATTTGCCCTGTTTTTTGTCGAAAAATCGATTAAATAGCCTTCTAGCTCTCGTGTTTATTAAATAGTTTGCTATTAATAACATAGTATGTTTATCCTGAAGCCAGCGTCTCTGTAGACGCCCGATGCCCGACGCCCAATGGCCTCATCAGTTCGGCTTGATTAGCTGGCGGCCTTGGGGTATTGCCGCCCAATCGATTCCGCAATGCACACCGGTTTGGCGGTACCCTCGCGCTCCACCGCCACTTCCCAGGTCATTTGCATGCCGTGGTTGTCGATGGGCTCGGCCTTCAGCAGCTTCATGCGGGCGCGCAGGCGGCTGCACACCGGCACGGGGGACGTAAAGCGCACCTTGTTCAGGCCGTAGTTCACGCCCATGCCTTTTTCAACGATTTCAAAAGTCGATGCAAAAAACCTCGGCAACAGTGACAGGGTGAGAAAACCATGCGCAATCGGCGCGCCGAAGGGCCCGGCTTTGGCACGCTCTACATCCACGTGAATCCACTGGTGGTCGCCCGTGGCTTCGGCAAACAGGTTGACCTGCTGCTGCGTCACCGTGACCCAGTCGCTCAGGCCAACCTCCTGGCCCACGTGGGTTGCGAGTTCTGCAAGGGTTTGAAATGTTTTCATGGGTTTCCAATGAGTTGATCGAGGGATGGAATTATTGGTCG
>JANOMD010000367.1:0-6415 GCA_031420135.1 Rhodoferax sp.
AATTGAGGTGTAGACATGTTTCGTAAAGAGTCAATAAGAGAATAAACGCTGCGGCATTACTTCAGCAAATCAAGCTTGATGCCCGGAAATTTGTTGAAATCGCTGTCAAAGCTGCCAATGGTTGCGCCGTGTTCAATGGCCAGCGCCGCCAAGTGGGCATCGTTGGTGAGATTGCCTGCCGTGCCCGCAATGAGCAACAGCCTGGCAAGCACGTCGGCATGCCGTTCGGTGGGATGGATGATGCGGGCGCGAGGATGCGATAGCCATTCGTCCACCATCCCAACCGCGTCGGCAACTGCAAGCGGCTTCGGCAGAATCGCCCGGTGGGTTGACAGCCGGATAAAACCAACCAGGGCGTTCCAGGCAAAGGCAACACCCGTTGCCCCGTCAAACGAAGTCTCCAGCCAACGCGCTGCACGATCACGATGCGGACTCAATGGATTGACCGAGTAGAGCAGGACGTTGGTGTCAGGTAGATGCATGGCGGCGTTTGGGGGTGGCAGGCTTGCTGACCGCAGACTTGACGCTTGCGGCCTTGGCCGGCTGGGTGTTACGGTTGTGCTCACGCTCCAAACGAGCCGTCAATTTCATGAATTCGAGGGTGTCGAGTTCAGCCACCAATTGGTTCGCCTTGGTCAGATCCACCAAAGGCACGCCCATGTCAAAAGTACGCTGCACAAATTTGGGGATCTTCAGCGGCACCGCCTTGGCATGCAAAGGCACAATCTTCGCCACCGGCTTGTTGTGCCGCGTGATAATGACTTCTTCGCCCGCCTCAGCGCGCATGACGTACTCGCTCAAATGAGTTTTCGCATCAAATAATCCGACTGCACGCATGAAAATGCTCCTTCCAATTAAAGTTAGTTGATTCAACTAGATTTTAGCATTTTTCCCATTTTTTACACCAGGAATCCCCATGGACATGAAGACCGCCCCGCTCTCGCTGCTCAAAGACCCCAGCCTGCTTAAAACCGATGCGCTGATCAACGGCCAATGGCAGCCCGGCAAGAGCCGATTCGACATTCTCGACCCCTCCAACGGCCGCAAGTTGGCGGACGTGGCGAACCTCGGCGCGGCCGATGCGCAAGCCGCTATTGCCAGTGCCAACGCGGCCTGGCCGGCCTGGCGCGGCAAAACCGCAAAAGAGCGCAGCATCATCCTGCGCAAATGGTTTGATTTGCTGATGGCGAACCAGGAAGACCTGGCGCGCATCATGACGGCTGAACAGGGCAAGCCGTTTGCCGAAGCCAAGGGCGAAATTGCGTATGGTGCAAGTTTTGTGGAGTGGTTTGCCGAAGAGGCCAAACGCGTCAATGGTGAGACCCTGCCCACCTTTGACAACAACCGCCGCCTGATGGTGGTCAAGCAGCCCATCGGCGTGTGCGCGGCCATCACACCGTGGAACTTCCCACTGGCGATGATCACGCGCAAGGTCGCGCCCGCGCTGGCGGCGGGCTGCACGGTGATCATCAAGCCCGCTGAACTCACGCCACTGACCGCCTTGGCCGCCGCCGAACTGGCGCAACGCGCGGGCATCCCGGCAGGCGTGTTGAACATGATCACGGCAGACAGCGACAATTCGATTGCCATCGGCAAAGTGTTGTGCGCAAGCGATGTGGTGCGCCACATCAGCTTCACCGGCTCGACCGAAGTGGGCCGGATTTTGATGGCGCAGTCGGCACCCACGGTGAAAAAGATGTCGCTCGAACTCGGCGGCAACGCACCCTTCATCGTGTTTGACGATGCCGACATTGACTCGGCCGTCGAAGGCGCGATGGCCAGCAAATACCGCAACGCCGGGCAGACCTGCGTTTGCGCCAATCGCTTCTATGTGCAAGACAGCGTGTACGACCAGTTCGTCACCAAATTCAGCGCCAAGGTCAAGGCGTTGAAAGTCGGCAACGGGTTTGAAGACGGTGTTATGCAAGGCCCGTTGATTGAAGATGCCGCCGTCGCCAAAGTGGTGCGCCACGTCGCCGATGCCGTGGCCAAGGGCGGCAAAGTGATGGTCGGCGGCAACAAGTTACCGGGGCAGTTTTTTGAGCCCACCGTGTTATCTGAAGCCACTGCCGACATGCTGTGCGCCCAAGAAGAAACCTTTGGCCCCTTCGCCCCGGTGTTCCGCTTCAAAACTGAGAAAGAGGCTGTGGATGCCGCCAACGCCACCGAGTTCGGCCTGGCCAGCTACTTCTACAGCCGTGACGTGGGCCGGATCTTCCGTGTCAGCGAAGCGCTGGAATACGGCATGGTCGGCATCAACGTGGGTATTCTGGCAACCGAACATGTGCCGTTCGGCGGTGTCAAACAATCGGGCCTGGGCCGTGAAGGCTCGCACCACGGCATGGATGATTATGTGGAGATCAAGTACCTGTGCATTGGGGACGTGCTGAAGTAAACTTCAAACTCTTGCGGGTGTAGTTCAATGGTAGAACGAAAGCTTCCCAAGCTTTAGACAGGGGTTCGATCCCCCTCACCCGCTCCACTTCCATTCCCAGATCAACGCGATAGAGCGTTGCGCCTCCTTGCCGTGCTGAAGCACTGTCAGCGTCGGCGCGCCTTCTCTCGCGTTGATCTGGAAATGGAAGCTGCTCTCACCTGAACCACAGCGATAGGGCGTTGCGCTGTTCTGGAAATGGAAGCCGCCCCCTCGTTTAGAGCAGTGTCACACCCGTCATCGCCTGCAACGCCTCGCGCGTCACACCCGGCGCCATTTCAACCACCTTGAGCCCTTGCGGCGTCACATCCATCACGGCCAGGTCGGTGATGATGCGGTCCACCACGGCCACGCCAGTCAATGGCAAGGTGCACTTGGGCAGGATCTTCAGATCAATCGTGCCATCTTTCTTTTTGGCGACATGTTCCATCAGCACGATCACGCGCTTCACACCCGCCACCAGGTCCATTGCGCCGCCCATGCCTTTGACCATCTTGCCGGGGATCATCCAGTTCGCCAGGTCGCCCTTTTCGCTGACCTGCATCGCGCCCAGAATGGACAGGTTGATCTTGCCGCCGCGAATCATCGCAAAGCTGTCGTGGCTGCCAAAAATGCTGCTGCCCTTGATGGTGGTGACGGTCTGCTTGCCGGCGTTGATGAGATCGGCATCGACCTTGTCGTTGGTAGGGAACGGGCCAATGCCCAGCATGCCGTTTTCGGATTGCAGCCAGACCTCCTTGTCGGTCGGCACAAAGTTGGCCACCAGCGTGGGGATGCCAATGCCGAGGTTCACATAAAAACCATCTTCGAGTTCCTGCGCCGCGCGGGCCGCCATTTGATCTTGTGTCCAGGCCATGTTGATGCTCCTAAAGTGTTGGGGACAGAGCTTGCTCGCGTTGCGTAGCTGCGGACTGTCCCGCAAGGTTAAATGACTGTGTTGGGGACAGAGCTTGCTCGCGTTGCATAGCTGCGGACTGTCCCGCAAGGTTATTTTGAATCTGAAATGGTGCGCTTTTCGATGCGCTTCTCGGGCGTCGCGTTCAGCACAATGCGGTGAACGTAGATGCCGGGCAGGTGAATGTCGTCGGGTGCCAGCTCGCCCACCTCCACAATTTTTTCGACTTCAACGACACAAATTTTCCCGGCCATGGCCACGGCGGGGTTGAAGTTGCGTGCCGTCAGGTTGAAACGCAGGTTTCCGCTTCGGTCGGCCACCGCCGCCTTGACGAGCGACACGTCGGGCACCAGCGAGCGCTCCATCACATAGGTTTCACCATCAAACTCGCGCAGCTCTTTACCCTCAGCCACCAGCGTGCCGACACCAGTCTTGGTGAAAAACGCGGGGATGCCGGCACCGCCTGCGCGTAACTTCTCGGCCAGCGTGCCCTGCGGCGTGAACTCCAGCGCCAGCTCGCCTGCGAGGTACTGGCGCTCAAACTCCTTGTTCTCGCCGACGTAGCTGGCAATCATTTTCTTGACCTGGCGCGTTTGCAGCAGCTTGCCCAGGCCAAAATCGTCAACCCCGGCATTGTTCGATATGGCGGTGAGGTTTTGGGCGCCACTTTGAAGCACCGCGTCAATCAGTGCTTCGGGTATGCCGCACAGGCCAAAGCCGCCGACGCCCAGCAGTTGCCCGTCTTTGATGATGCCTTCCAATGCCTGGGCGGCGGTTGGGTAAATCTTGTTCATTGAACCAGCTCCTTGTAAATTTCAGTTCAGGCGCAATTCTACGTAGCAATGGGTGCGCCCAGCCCGGCCACGTACCTACTGCGTTTTCACTAGTGCAATGGGTTCGACAAATTTACAACGCTATAATATATATAGCAAACTATTTATATAATACGAGAGCTAGAGTCCTATTTAATTGTTTTTTTTAACAAAATCAGGCGATTTTCGACTAAAAATTAACCTGCAGGTTAATTTTTCACCCACTGACGTGCCTTCACCCGCTTGAACGCCGTTACCGCTGCCAACACGATGGCACCGGCCACCACGCCCACAACGCCGTCCAGCGAAAGCGACACCAGTTGCTGCACCACGACGCCGCCGACCTGGCCAGCCGCAGCAATCCACTGTTCCAGCAGACGATTTAGGGCGCCAAAGCCGTGCGTCAAAATTCCGCCGCCGACCAGAAACATCGCCGCCGTGCCAACCACCGAGAGGGTTTTCATCAAGTAGGGCGCAGCTTTCAAAATGCCACGGCCCACGGCGCGTTCCATTCGCCTGAACGCGCTGTCGCCGGTGCGCTGGGTCATGAGCAGCCCCGCATCGTCCAGTTTGACAATGCCCGCCACCAGGCCATACACCCCCACCGTCATCAGCAAAGCAATGCCGCTGATGACGGTGATCTGCGTTGCCAGCGGGCTGCTCTGCACCGTGCCCAGCGTGATGGCGATGATCTCGGCAGACAGGATGAAATCGGTGCGGATGGCACCCTTGATTTTGTCTTTCTCCAGGGCGACCAGATCGACCGACGGGTTGGACAATGCGTTCACCAGTTCCTCATGGCGGGCGTCATCTTCAGCAGGGCGGTGAAGGTATTTGTGGGCAAGTTTCTCAAAGCCTTCAAGGCACAGAAATGCGCCACCCGCCATCAACAGGGGCGTTACCGCCCAGGGGATGAAGGCGCTGATGGCAATGGCGGACGGCACCAGGATTGCCTTGTTGAGAAACGAGCCCTTGCACACGGCCCACACCACGGGCAACTCCCGGTCTGCCTTGACGCCGGACACCTGCTGCGCATTCAAGGCCAGGTCGTCGCCCAGCACGCCTGCTGACTTTTTGGCGGCTACCTTGGTCAGAACGGCCACATCGTCCAGGATGGTGGCGATGTCGTCAATCAGGGCTAGTAGGCTGCTGGCCATGGGCAATGGATCTCCAAGTTGGGCACCCATTATCGGCGCTGGCTGCGTCGCGCCGGCGTCAGACAACGCCGCAGAAAAGCTGGTACGCTTGAATTTCAACGGCAAGCATTTCGCAGAAATTTTCAACGCAAGACATCAAGGATCCCACCCGCATGAAAACCAGAATCACCGATATGTTCGGCATCCAGCACCCCATCATCCAGGGCGGCATGCACTTCGTCGGCTTTGCCGAACTGGCCGCAGCGGTTTCGAACGCGGGCGGGCTGGGCATCATCACGGGCCTTACGCAACGCACGCCCGAGCTGTTGGCCAACGAGATCCGCCGCTGCCGCGAGATGACCGACAAGCCCTTTGGCGTGAACCTCACGTTTCTGCCGGTGCTGGCCGCGCCGGACTATCCGGGCTATATCAAGGCCATCATCGACGGCGGTGTGAAGGTGGTCGAAACCGCCGGCAACAACCCGCAGAAATGGTTGCCCGCCTTGCATGAAGCCGGCATCAAGGTGATTCACAAATGCACGTCAGTGCGGCACTCGCTCAAGGCCGAGGCGATTGGCTGTGACGCGGTGAGTGTGGACGGTTTTGAGTGCGGCGGCCACCCCGGTGAGGACGACATTCCCAACTTCATCCTGCTGCCGCGCGCCGCTGAAGCGCTAAGAATCCCGTTCGTCGCATCGGGCGGCATGGCCGATGGGCGGTCCCTGGTGGCGGCGCTCGCTCTAGGTGCCGAGGGCATGAACATGGGCACGCGCTTCATGGCCACCGTGGAAGCGCCGATCCACCAAAATGTCAAAGACGCCATCGTCGCGGCCAGTGAGCTGGACACCCGGCTGGTGATGCGCCCGCTGCGCAACACCGAGCGCGTGCTGAACAATGCCGCCACCGAGCGCCTGCTTGAAAAAGAAAAGGCCCTGGGCAGCAACATCAAGTTCGAAGACATCATCGAACAGGTGGCCGGTGTCTACCCCAAGATCATGATCGAAGGCAAGATGGACGCGGGCGTCAGGTCCTGCGGCATGGTGGCAGGTTTGATCAACGACGTGCCCACCTGCAAGGAGCTGATCGACCGCATCATGAAAGAGGCGAACGACATCATCCGCAAACGTTTGAGCGGTTT
>JANOMD010000368.1:0-3845 GCA_031420135.1 Rhodoferax sp.
AGGTCAATCGCCGAGGTGGCGATGCCGCGCAAGGCCAGCCCCAGCGCCACACGCGGTGTGGGCCACTCCATGCGCAGGCGCGCCCTGGCAAAAGCTTCTTCGCTCATGGTGATGTTGCCGCGAAACACTTCCAGTGCCAGCCGTGCATCGCCCAGGGTGCCACTCACATAAATGTCATCGCCTGCCTGTGCGCCACTTCGCAGCAGGGCCTGCGATGTGCCGTTGACGGTCGGGATTTCCCCAAAAACGGTGATGCAGATGTTCAGCGGCCCACGCGTGGTGTCACCACCAACCAGCTCGCAGCCGTGTTCGTCGGCCAGAGCAAAGAGGCCGCTCGAGAACGCGGCCAGCCAGCCGTCGTTCGCTTCAGGCAGGGCCAGTGCCAGCGTGAAGGCCAGCGGCTTGGCGCCGCACGCGGCCAGATCGCTCAGGTTCACGGCCAGTGCCTTGTGGCCCAGCGCGGCCGGGTCCACGGTGGACAGGAAATGCCGGCCTTCAACCAGCATGTCGCTGGAGATCGCAAGCTGGGTGTCGGGCCGGGGTTGCAGCAGTGCGCAATCGTCGCCAATGCCAAGGGCCACCAACGCGCTGCGCGAGGCCTGCCGTTCGGGACGCAGGAAGTAACGCTTGATCAGGTCAAATTCGCCCATCTGTGCTTTCTGCTCAGGTGCCCCGAACCGGCTTGAAGAAGCTCAACGGCGCGGTGCGCCATCTTAGCCAGATGGCCGCACGGATGCGCGCGCGATCCACGCCGGTGACATTGTGGGCCAGCAAGGCAAGACGAAACGCGAGGTAAAAACTGACCGACAGGTTGACCGCGCCAATCACCGGGATGGCAGCTACGCACCACCAGAACGCGCCGTTGTGCAGCACCTCCCAACCCAATGATGCTGCAGCCGCGCCAAGTTGCCCGGCTGACAGCGTGACGTGGCGCACCTGTAGCCCCAGGCCGAAAAAATTGGTAAAAGCTGGAATCAGCCCGAGCAGGAAACCCAGCGAGATATTGGAGGCCAGGCTGGAGATGTTGTCATGCAAAAAGGTGGCCCAGCGCGCAGCGCGGGCCGGCCCGAGTGCGCCGGTGATGCGCGGGTTGTAGCGCATGGCCGAGTGCAGGCGATGCAGCACGAACCAGTTTTCTACCCAGCCTGCGATGATGCTGCTGGCGAACAGCAGCACGCCGGTGAAGGCCGCGAACAGCACCGTCGGCCCCAGCAGCGTGAGGTTGTGCAAGACATAGGCGGCTTGTTTGGCATCGATCATTGGCTGGCCCGTCAGAAGCTTGATCAAAGCCGATATCAACGCCACGGCGGGCACCACCATCAGCACATTGCCCAATACGGCGGCAACCTGGGAACGCACCAGGTGGGTGACTTCGTCGACAAATCCATCCAGCGCACTGGGCTCGTTGAGATCCTTGAGCTTGACCGCCATGGCTGGCGCAGTCATGGCGGGCTGCTTGGTGGCCAGGGTCCAGTGCATCAGGCCAATGGCGATGAAGCTCGCGGCGTAAATCAGGCTGGACCAAAACCCGTCCCAAAATGGTGACAGCGCGACACCCATCAGCGTGAACTTGAGCCAAGTTGTGATGGACGTGAGTGCGCCACCGCCCGCCGCCTGGCCAAACATGGCGCGGTACTCTGCCTTGGTGCGGGTGATGTAGTGCTCACCGGTCTCGGAGCTGCGCTCGGCCACCTTGGCGGCCAGCAGTGACGAGTTGGACGCCACCAGCGCGCGCAGGCTGCGCCGCTCCTGCCCGACCAGCACCAGGTGCGCGACCAGCCGTGCGGTGCTGGCGCT
The DNA here is from genome assembly GCA_031420135.1 of Rhodoferax sp. Classification (GTDB taxonomy): domain Bacteria; phylum Pseudomonadota; class Gammaproteobacteria; order Burkholderiales; family Burkholderiaceae_C; genus JANYCG01. The sequence goes on from JANOMD010000368.1 coordinate 1,798, forward strand.
TGGGCTGGCCGACGTCAGGCAGTCCAGCAGCGCCCGGATCCTGAGCACACGCTCACGCAATTGGCGCAGCCGAAACACCAGGTTGACTGAGATGCCATGTTCTTCCAGGTGCACATAGACCGTGGCGGCCGCCTGGCGGCAATGCTCCAGCCGCTCCCGAAAAAGCTGCAGCGCGGACTGCAGGCGCAGGTCCTGCGCACTGTCGGCGGCAAAGCCACTTTGCGCATGCGCCAGAAATGCGGCCTGCACCGCATCAAAGTCATGCGGCAGGGTGTGAAACGGTTCGCGCTCGAGCTTGCTGGCGCTCATACGCAGGCGCAGCTCTGGTGAGAAACCTGCGGCGCGCACCTGGCTGGTGCAAAACGTGATGGCCTGCATCAGGGTGTTTTGCCACACCGTCACAGCCTTGGTATCCCCACTGGCATCGCCACCAGCAAGCGCAGGGCCGGTTTGCAGCAAGGTCAGCAGGCGCAGCATCAGCGGCTCGTCAATGGCAGCAATCCACAGCGCATCGAAACTGCTGTCCAGCACCAACGGAAAAAGCTCGGAGGCATCGACCGTCTCAGGCGTGCTGGGCAGCAGCTTGAGGCGCACGCGTTCGGCCAATTCACTCATGAAGGCGCTGCGCGACGCAAAACCGTAGTCTGCAAGCAGGGTGGTCGCGTCAATCGTGTCAATCAATTCCCGCCACCAAGTCTGCGCCGATTGCGACATGCCGGGGCGGGCATCCAGCGCATCCAGAAACAGCGTGATGCGCGCCACCGCCGCTTCGGGCGACACGCGGTCGCCACGGACCCAGTCAAAAAAATCAACCAGCCACAGGTGGCGCGAAACCAGCGTTGCCTGCGGGTCCAGGCGGTCCAGCAAATCTGGCAGATGTTGCAACGCGGGTTTGAAAAACGCCATCAGTGCAGTGTGCGAGCGCCACCCGCACTCAGGGCGTCCAGTACAAACATGGGAATATCGACGTCGAACTTCTCGCCATCTTCGGCAACGCAGAAAAAGCTGCCATGCATCGTACCGGTCGGGGTGCGCAAACGGGTGCCGCTGGTGTACTCGAACGTCTCGCCCGGTTTGAGCAGCGGCTGCTGCCCGACCACGCCCAGGCCCTTGACTTTTTCCGTTCGGCCGTCGGCGTCGTTGACGTTCCAGGTGCGTGAAATCAGTTGTGCGGGAACCTCGCCCGTGTTGGTTATTCTGATGGTGTAAGCAAAAACGAACAGACCCTGCTCCGGTGCAGACTGCGTCAACAGAAAACGGGGCTGGACTTCAACTTGAAATTGGTACTTGGACATGGCGCTATCCTACCCCTATCCTTGGCGGCACTCAGTCTGCGAAAATACCCAGGAAACCGCTCCGTCCATTTGCAAATTTTCCCGAGAAATCAGCTTTTAAATGCCGCATCCAACCACCTACCGCATTGCACCCTCAATTCTGGCCGCCGACCAGGCCTTCCTTGGCGCCGAGGTGAAATCGGTCATTGACGCCGGCTGCGACTGGATTCATTTTGACGTGATGGACAACCACTACGTGCCGAACCTGACCTTCGGCCCAATGATTTGCAGCGCTGTCAAACCGTATGCCAAAACTGCGGCCGGTGTGGCGGTTCCGATTGATGTGCATTTGATGGTGCAGCCGGTCGATGCGCTGGCGGCGGCGTTTGCCGATGCAGGTGCCGACTTGATCAGCTTTCACCCGGATGCCAGCGCGCATGTGCACCGCAGCATTCAGGCGATCAAGAGCAAGGGCTGCAAAGTGGGATTGGTGTTCAACCCCGCCGCATCGATGGACGTGCTGGACTGGGTGATTGACGACATTGACCTGATCTTGATCATGAGCGTGAACCCCGGCTTTGGCGGGCAAAGCTTCATTGACTCGGCGCTGCGAAAAGTTGCAGCTGCGCGCCAGCGGATTGATGCCTGCGGCAAAGACATCCGCCTGGAGGTGGATGGCGGCATCAAGGCCGAAAACATTCGCAAAGTGGCCGACGCGGGGGCCGACACATTTGTAGCGGGCAGTGCGATTTTCAATGCGCCAGACCGGCCCGC
>JANOMD010000369.1:0-5217 GCA_031420135.1 Rhodoferax sp.
TCGATTTCGATGGTTTGACTGACCGGGTCGACACGGCTGTTGAAGGCTTGAATGCGGGCCTGGTAAGTCAGCCCGGTTTCATCGATGGACACATCCATCAGCGTACCTGCGCGAATCTTGCCGATCAAACGGGACGGAACATTCAGCTTGATTCGCAACGGGCCGCTCTTGACGAGGTCCAGCATGGGCTGCCCAGGTGTCACGCTCATGTGATTGCGCACATGGACTTTTGCGACACGCCCAGACCAGGGAGCAACCACCGTGCACTGGGCCACTTGCGCTTTTTGCAAGGCCACCTGCCCCCGCGCTTTGGCCGCTGCGCTGGCGGCTAACGCAACCTCCACATCGCCGGCCTGCTCCAGCCCTTGCATCCGAATTTTGGCTTCATGCGATTCCACCGCACCCGCCAGCTCGGCATTTGCCATGGTCAATCTGGCGACCGGCTCATCACAATCAAAACTAACCAGCGTTTGGCCAGACGCGATGGAGACACCGATCGTCGCAGACAGCATCTTGATTTTTGCCGTGACTGGACTTGATAGCGTGGTTTCGCTGTCAGGTATCAGCAAAACACGCACAGCATCATTGCCGCCACCGTCTGAGGGTCGCGCCACAGCCGCCGGGTTTTGAGTCATAGCGGGAATAACTTTGGCAGCGGGCGCGGCAGGTGCCTTGGGCGTTTGCGCTGAAACCGAGCCAAAAAAGCTGAGCCCGAATCCGACCAGAACCCCCTGAAAAACCCGCACCAGTCCACTCATTGACGCGTTCATCGAGTGGCCTGTTGAGAATCTCACCAAGGATCTCATTGAGAAACTGACTCATTGGCAGCGGCCTGCGCTGCAAGCCAGTTTTTAAGTTGCGGCAATTTGGATGTAAGCGCCGCAGTGAGACTGGCCTCATAGGCCGAATTGCGAGAATTTGCGGGCATCGTCGTCACGTGATTTTCCTCACCTTTGACCCGGCCTTTGTCGTCGGTCATGACAATCGACCAGCTCGCTTTTTCAAGCGCATCTTTGGGTTCGAGTTGCAGAGAAAAGGTCACCGGGTATCCCGTCGCAGCATCAACCTCAACGTCATTGCGCTCCAGTAGATGGCTGATTTGCGCTTTCATGCGAACCTGCATCACCGCATCTGTAACGCCTGCCAAACGGACCGACACGGAGGGTGCAGCGCCGAACAGGTTTGATGTCATCTTCAGAGTGTCTTGCTCGGTTGCCTTGAGGTGCTCACGAACCCGCTCAGACAATTTTGGTATGTCGTTGCCGTCAAAATCATCGGGCAGCGGGTCAAAGCCCAGGGAGCTGTAAAGGCGCCCAAAGGCAATCTGCGCGCTGGCGTAAGTATTGGCGCGCTGGTAGTTGCCCAGCACGGCCCGCGCCTGGGTTCTGATGGCTTCGAGCTCGCTGTCAAGTTTTGCCGTCACCGATGCTCGCGTGTAATCGGCCATGCGCTTGTCGACCTGCGCCGCTGTGTCGGCCAACTTGAAGTCCTCGACCGCAAGGCGGTAGCGCTCCACGCCCACGCGCAATTGCGTCATGACAGCCATCGACAACGCCATACGCCTGGCAGCATCGGTTTTGACTTGCTGCTCCTGCGTCGCCTTCAGGGATGGCATGGCCAGCAGGCTCAACAAGTTCCAGGAAACGCGCACTCCCCCTTGTGCCCAACTGTTGCTGTTCAGAAGTTTGTTGGAGTTGTATTGAAGGCCGGTATCAAAACTGACACCGGGCAACATGCTGAGCAGTTGCTTGCGGGTTTCGTCCGCAGTGATGCGTTTTTTGAAATCCTCTTCGCGTAACTCCGGGCGTTGCAATAACGCCATTTCTTCCAGTTTCCGCACATCATTCGGCGGCGCTGGCAGTCTGGCTTCGGCTGCCTCGGCGACAGTGAAAATCACCCCTGGTTCGACGTTCATGAGAGCCGCAAGTTCGCGGTTGGCAAACTCAAGGTCCTGTCGGCGCTGATTCAGCAGTGATATTGCATCGAGCAGCGCGCGCTGGTAATTCAAGGCAAGTGCGGGTGAAATTACCCGCTGGGTTTCTGCCTCGCGCGATCTTGCCAGCGCGAGCTTGGCTCGCTCTAGAATGTCTTTGGTCTGCGCGTCCAACCGCTGGGCGCCCAATGCTCGCCAGTAAGATGCCTTGACGTCCTGCACCATGTTCTGAACCACTTTTCGACGGCGCTCCTCCGCGATCAAAAACTGATCGGACTGCTGACGTGCCCGGTAGTAAGAAACTCCAAAATCCAGCAAACTCCATGAAAATTCCGCACCCGCCAACGCATGGCTGCGCTCTTCAGATGTTGATGGTCGAAGCGATTGAATTCCATCCAAAATTCCAATGCTGGTTCCCCCTGAATCATTGCTTCGCGTTCGATACCCCGCCGTAGTGAGCAATTTTGGCAACATGTCGTAGTTGCCGTAGTCTGCCAGCCCAAGTGCCAGAGCGGACTCCATTTTCTTGAGCCGATAGTCCAGGTTGTATTTGAGAGTGCGGGCAATCGCCTCCTCCAGCGTGATCGGCCCTGAAATAGGCGTTTGCGCGGTGTACATACCCTGCGTATCCGCCTTGACACGCTCGGTCACTTCCTCTTGAGTCGCCATTTGAGGGGTGACGGTGCTGCACCCGGCAACCAGCATTGCAGCAGTTAATGCAAGCAGTCTTGGCCATTGCGAAGCTCTGAACTGAATTGGTTTTTTGGAGAGTATTGTCACTTTTTTGAGCGGGTTAGCGTTTTATAAATTGAGGATACGGGGAGACGAGAAGGTGATATTGGCGCTTAAAAAATCACCCAGTAGCTTAACGTGGTTTAACCACTAAACGCGAGGCTGCACAAATGCTTCGCTACGACTTGCAACAGGCATCATTCGAGGCTTGAAGCCCATGGCGTTGCGTCGTAACTGAGTTGCAAAACTGTCAGCACCGCGACTCGCCGGGGCACGAGCGTCGAGCGAAGCCGTGACCGGCAGCGCCTCTGTGGCAACACTGGCGCGTGCCAGTCGAGCTACATCCGCTTCACCAAGGCCGTCTTGCGCAACCGCGACCCGCGTCCTACCAGCAGGTGACGCCTCGCTGATTCGCTGTGCCTCTGTGAGCGGAACCGCAGAACCGAAGGCGAACCCATCCAGCAAAGTCATCACCCCTGGGACCGCAGAGTTGAAGCTGTCAATGCGAATTGAACGCGCCATCGCCTCAAATTGCGAGGAACGCACGGCTTCGTGGACAAACAGGCCTGGCTCCACGCGTAGCGACTGATATCTGACCGCCTGCTGCACATACAGTGCGTTGCTGTCTCTTGGCTTATCGTTATTTCGAGTGCCACCCAGCCCGCGCGACCCAAACTGGTTGCCTTCGGCGAAGGTCAGGTCGGTTCTCAATCCGCTCGCCAACTCGGCCGATGTTGCCCCATCGGTTTGGAATACTCCCCTGTCGCCTCGCAGTTCAATCGGACTGTTGGCTTCACTGAGACTGAACAGCACATGCAACGCGGGTTCGGCAACTGTCGTAAATCCGGGCACGTTGGGGCGCAACTCCTCAGTTAGGGAGACATTGGTGTCAGAAACTGGCGGGTTATTCACACCAATCACTTTCAGATCGACGCGTGCAGTGGATGTGCCCCCTTGACCATCGCTTACGGTGTATGTGAAGCTGGCCGGGCCGTCATAGCCAGGTGTCGGCGTGAACACAACATTGCCGTCCACCAGTTGTACTGTGCCATTGATTGCACCCTGTACGCTGGTCACTGCCAATTTATCGCCATCAATGTCGGTATCGTCCGCCAGCAGTTCGGCCACCGGAATCGTCAATGGGAAGTCTTCCAGCGTGTCGGCAGCGGTATCGTCCGCAGCAACCGGTACGTCGTTGACACTGACCACCGTGATGTTCACCGTGGCCGTCGATGCCGCGCCCTGTCCGTCAGCAATCGTGTAGGTGAAACTGGCCGGCCCGTTGTAGTTCGGCACAGGGGTAAAGACAACCGCGCCATTGACCAGCGCCACCGTTCCATTCACGGGATTCTGCACGCTGGTTATCGTCAGCGGATCACCGTCAACATCCACATCATTTCCAAGCAGTGTCGCCGAGGTCAGCGTTAATGGCTGATCTTCATTGGTTGTTACCGAATCACTGCTGGCAACAGGTGCGTCGTTGACTGCAGTCACATTCACCGTTACGGTCGCCGTTGAGAAGCCGCCATTGCCGTCGCTAATCGTGTAAGTGAAGCTTGCTGGGCCGTTGAAGTTTGGACTGGGTGCGAACGTGATGACACCACCCACCAAACTAACCGTGCCGCCCACACCGGACTGCACGCTCACAACTGTGAGTAAATCGCCGTCGGGGTCAGTATCGTTGCCAAGGAGGCTGGACGCAGAAATCAAAAGTGGCGTATCCTCCAAAGTCGTACCTATTGAATCGCCATTCGCAACAGGTGAGTCGTTAACCGGCACGACGTTCACACTAACAGTAGCAGTCGAAGTGCCGCCTCTGCCATCGCTGATTGTGTAAGTAAAGCTGGCAGGTCCGCTGTAATTGGACGCGGGCGTGAAAATGATATTTCCACCGATCAGCGCCACTGTTCCGTTCGCAGCACTTTGGACGCTCAATATTGTCAAGGGATCGCCATCAGCGTCCGTATCGTTGCCCAGCAACGCGGCCGGGCTTAAAGAAAGGCCAGCATCTTCGTTGGTTGAAAACACATTCCCATTCGCAACCGGCGGCGTGTTAGGTGCCGCATCGTTGTCTGTGATGGTGCCCACACCCAGGTTGTCTGCGATGGCCGCGTTGGTCGGTGCGCTCAGGTTGACGTTGAAGCGTTCGGTCGGCTCAAACACTGCGTCATTCGTGATGTTCAGCACGATGGTCTGGGTCGTGACGCCCGACGCAAAGCTCAGGGTTCCCGTGAGTGGGCTGGTGCCTGCTGTGTAGTCACCGGGTGTGACGGCAGTGTTCGGGGCCACGGCGTAGTTCACCGTCGTGGTCAGCGCCGTCGCACCGGACTTGGTCACCGTGAATGTGATCGTGCCTGCACCTTCGTTGACGGTTACGTCGTTGATGGAGAAGGTGGGCAGAGTCGTTACCGTGACGGTCAGCGTGCCTTGCACGAAGGCGCCAGTGGCATCGGTCAGGGTGTAGTTGATGACCACCGGGCCGGTCACGCCAGAGGCCGGGGTGAAGTTGATCGTGCCATCGCCATTGAGCGTGACTGTGCCGTTGGCCGGTA
>JANOMD010000370.1:0-3790 GCA_031420135.1 Rhodoferax sp.
TCCCAGCTCCAGTAACCGCCCCATGCTTCGGCCGCCCACAACGCGCCGAGCACAGTGGCAATGGTGAAAAAGGCAAACCCGACCGCGATGGATTTGTACATCACGTCGTCCAGCACGGCCAGTTCAGGCAGCCGCGCGGCGATGCGCTTGCGTGCAAACAGGATGCTTGCCACGATCAAGGCCGCAATGCCGAAGTAAACCGCCCAATAGCTGCTGCCATTCTCAACGGCTTTGGTGCGAAACACGACGGGCTCAAAACACAGCACGATGCCCAGCAACCACAGGGGCATGAGTTTGTACCAGCGCGTCTCATGCGCCTGCGCCTTGATCAGGTAGGCGAACGCCACCATCGCTGCCAACGCGAAGGTGCCATAACCAACAAAGTTGGCCGGTACATGCAGCTTCATCCACCAGCTTTTGAGTGCCGGCACCAGCGGCTGGATTTCATGGGCTTCGCGCACCACCGTGTACCACAGCAAAAAACCCACCGCGGCGCTGACCACCAGCATCACAAACGCGCCCAGGGAACGGGTGTTGTACTGGGCTTCAAAGTACAGGTAAAAGGTGGCCGTCATCCAGCAGAACAGCACAAACACCTCGTACAGGTTGCTCACTGGAATGTGGCCGATATCCGCGCCGAGCAGATAGCTTTCATACCAGCGCACCATGGTGCCAATCAGCGCCATGCTCACCGCCACCCAGGCCAGGCGCGAGCCGATCAATTCCATCGTGCTGCTTTCGCCTTTGGCAAAGATGCCAAGCCAGTAAAACCCGGTGCTCATGAAGAACAGCACGCACATCCACAAAATGGCCGACTGACTGGACAGGAAATACTTGAGCCAGAACACTTTCTCGGCGCTGCCGAGCTCGCCCTGGTAGGCATAAATGCCCAACAACGAAGCGGTCGCCACGACCAGCATCAAGACCCGCAGCGGTCGCCAGAACCAGCCCAGCGCAATGGCCGCCGGCATGGCCATCAGAAGGATGCCTTTTTCGTACCCGTCCATGGCCTGTGCATAGCGTAAAAACGCAAACAGGCCGCCTGCCACAACCAGCGCGGCAAACAGCCAGTCAAAAACATTGCGTTTGGCGAAATAGCCCTCGTTCAGGGTGATCGAACCGGCCGCAGCCGAAGTGCGCCCCGCAGGTATTGTTGAGGTTGCAGTGTTCATTCAGTCAGTCCTTCACGCCAATTAGTTTTGCCTTGAGTTCGGTGAACTCGCGGTCTCCGTCCATGGTCTTGCGGTTGGTTGACAGCGCCATGGTCGCCATCGTTGTCGAGTGCTCTGGCGTGCTGCCTGGTGCACCGGTTGTCTCTTGCGGCGCCAGCCACACCCAGACGCGACGTTCGCGGATGTACAGCATGGCAAAAACCCCCAAAATCAGCAAAGCACAACCCAGGTAAACAATATTTTTACCCGGCGCGCGGGCCACTTGGAAAACGCTGGCCTGCACCTGCTTGAAATCAGTCAGTTGCATCGCCATCGGGGCCGGGTAGAGCTGCGCGTCGCTCAAAGCCAATACCGCCTGCGTCATGAAGGCCTGCGTTTTTTCACTGGCTTGCAGCGGCACCTGACCGGCCCGCTCCCGAGCAATTTGTGCGAGTTCATACAGCGCGCCGTTCAAAATCCGGATCAGCACCTCACCCGCTCGCTCTCTCTCGACGGCCGGCACATTGGTTTCCATGAAGTCGGCCACAGCTTGCAGCCCCGCGACCGGCTTGTCGCCCTTTTCGCCTGTCGCTCCCGCAAATAGCGCCAGAGCGCGCGCGGCAGAGGCGGCCAATTGGCCACTCAATTCGGGGCGCTGCGAATCAACCGCTTTGGCGGCGTAACGGTTCACCGCCAACTCACGCAGGGCCGGGTCTTCGAGCGCCGTACGCAGGCGCAGGAATTCGTCCATCGACCCTTGCTCGTCAGCCGGGATGCGCAGGTAGCGAAACGGTTCAGACGGCGTATCCCTCACGCCCAACAAGAATGCCGGGACGCTGTCGGCCTGCGCTCCTTCCTCCATCGACACCGGCAACATGTAATTATGAAATTCACGGGCCTGGCCCGAGGCATCACGCAACTTGTAGGAAATGCTGGGGCCGACGTTGCGCAGGGTTTTTTTGGTCACCACCTTGTTGGCAGCACCCAGGCGCGAATCGATGGACTGGCGCAGATCCACCTTGCGCACATCCACCCCGGCAGCCCCGTCGCCTGCGAAATTCTCGACATTGATGACGCGCAGCGCCGTGTATTCAAGCGTCAATTTTTCAGCACCTTCAGCCGTGAGGTCGCCCCGGGTCAACTGGGATGAGCCGCCAATGACGCCTTCGATCTCGAACGGACGGGTCGCCGCGCGCATCGGGTAAGCCTTGAGCTTGACGCTGGAGCCGCCATCGTCAAAGCCGGACTGGTAGATCTCAACGCCTTTGTAGTTGGCCGGATGGTTTACCTCAACCCGGGCCGGGATTTTCTCGCCCGTTTCAATGTCGTGAATGATGATGTCGCTGGCAAACAGCTTGGGCATGCCGGTGGAGTAATACTCGACGATAAACTTTTTGAGCTCTACCGAAAACGGCAGGTCCTGGATCAGGATGCCACCGGCCTGCGTCAGGACGGCCGTGCTGGATTGCGTGCCTTCAGTCACCAGCAGGTTGGCGCGAAATGTCGGGTTCGCGGCGCTCAAACGGTGTTCCGGTTTGACGTCGGCAATCATGCCGCCGCCGGAATAGGCGGTTTTGCCGTTGAACCACATTTGGGCGCGCACGATCAAGTCACCATCCAGCAGGCCACCCAGGCACACTAGCACGATGGCGCTGTGCGCCGCCAGATAGCCAATTTTGTTGGCCGCTCCAGCCTTGGCGGCCACCATCCAGCCAGAGCCGTGGGCCGTGTCGCGCGGCTGAAGTTTGACTTTCCAGCCACCACCCGCCAGCATGGCGCCAATGCGCTTCGCCGCCTGTTCAGGCGATTCGCCGAGCAGCGCGCTGGCGCGGTGGCCAAACGCCTGTAGGCTCTGTTCACGGATGTTCTCTTTATAGGTCTTGAGGTCGGTGAAAATTTTGGGTGCGTTGCGGGCAATGCACAGCGAGGTGCTGGTAACCAAAAACGCCAAAATCAGCAGGAACCACCAGGCGCTATAAACCGAATACAGGTTGACCGAGCCAAAAAACTCGGCCCAGAACGGCCCGAACTGATTGACATAGTTGTTGATCGGCTCCTGCTGCTTGAGCACGGTGCCGATGATCGACGCAATGCAGATCACCGTCAGCAGCGAGATCGAAAACCGCATGCTGGACAGCAACTCGACCGCCGCACGCACGGGGCGCGAGCTGGTTTTAAGTTCAATACCCTGGGTTGAGACGGTCATAGATAAAAAAAGGCGGGCCAATGCAAAACGGCTCGACCTGTTGGGTTGGATTCAGGCAACTTGGTTCCCGAAAATCCCTGGGTCCAGCTTCAGAAAGCAGCCAGTACCAGGCGTGGCCCCGCAGACAATGCTTTAGCACGGCAAGGGGCCACAACGACGTAATCGCTGTTTTTGGGAGCTGGACTAGCGAAGGCCGGCTATGTAGTCGGCTACTGCCTTGATTTCCCGGTCATTCATTTTGGCCGCGACTTGCGTCATCGGCAGGCTGTTTTTGCGAACCCCATCCCTGAACCCGGTTAACTGCAGCGCGGTGTAGTCTGCGTGCTGGCCGCTTAAACGCGGGAATTGTGACGGCAAACCGGCACCATTGGGGCTGTGGCAACCGGCACAGGCAGGCACCTGCCGGTCGGCAATGCCGCCACGGTAAATGCGC
>JANOMD010000371.1:0-4298 GCA_031420135.1 Rhodoferax sp.
GCGTTTTGCACCGATGTGCCACCCGCTTCGCTACAAACGCTGGAGCGCGTGTAGGTATTGGCGACCGCCATGCGCCCGGTGTTGATCAGCGAGCGTGCAAACGGGTACTGCTTGGCCAGGCTGATGGCGGCGTTGCGAAACAGCCGTTCGGGCCCATCCGGTGCGCGCAAAAAGCGTGCGGTGCGGTTGGTGACATGTACGTTCTGTGTGGCTGCTTCAAAGCGCTCTTCGTGATAGCTGTCGAGCAGCTTTGCCGCTGCAAAGCCTGTTTGCACTGCCGCCAATTTGCACGCCAAGTTATCCGCATCGGCAATCCCCGTGTTGCCACCGCGTGCGCCAAATGGGCTGACAGTTTTTACCGCATCGCCCAGTAAGAAAACACGCCCCATGCGCAATTGATCAACGCACTGGCTGCGGTAGGCATACGGCCCGACCCACACGATTTCCACAGCGACATCCGGCCCGAACTGGCGTTGCAGACGCTCGCGCACCACATCCTCACGGCTGACGTATTGCGGGTCGGCATTGGGGGCCATTTGGTAGTCAATGCGCCACACGCCATCGGCCATCAGGTGCTGCCACACGGCGCGATTTTCGTTGAAGGGCGCTTCGATCCAGGTGTGGCGTTCCACCGGCAGGTGCGTGGAGAAGCGCACATCGGCGATGCACCAGCGGTCGTCGCCTTTCTGGCTTTTCACGGTGGCACCCAGCCATTGGTGGAATGGGCTGTGCGCACCGGTCGCATCGATGACATGGTCGGCAGCAATATCGTAGTCACCCACTGGCGTAGTCACCGTCAGCAGCGCGCCAGCTTCGTTCTGCGAAAACGCCGTGACGCGTGAACTCCAGCGGATGTCAACATGACCCAACTGGTGAATGCGCTCCACCAAAAATCCCTCGATGTAAAACTGCTGGATATTGATGAATGGGGGCTGCACCGACAAATTGAAATTGCTCTGTGTACGCAGGTCAAACGAATACACCTCGTCCGCCCCGGCGAACGTGCGCCCCACACTCCATTGAACACCCTTGGCTGCGATTTGCCCGTAAATGCCCAGCTTGTGAAATATCTCCAAAGACTTCTGCGTGTAGCAAATGCCGCGCGATGACGCGCCTTTGACGCCGACTGTGTTGTCTTCATCCAGCAGCACAGCGGCGATGCCCAGCCGCGCCAGCGAGCAGGCCAATGTCAACCCGGCAATGCCACCGCCCACTATGACGATGGGGTGGCGGATAACCTCGCCGCTGCCAATTTCCGGCGGTTCGACGAACGGGTACTCGGGCAAGATGTAGCCGCTGCCCTGTGTGAATTCGTAGCCATTGGCGCAGGCAGCTTTTTCCATGGCGTAATTAAACCGGCGATTGCACGTAGCGCAATCAGCGGCGGACGGTACCCAGTGCTCGCTCAGCGCGCCACTGCACTTTGCGTGCTGTCCACTCATCCAAACGCTTGCGGGCGGTTTTACTTTCTTGCAACATTTGGAATTCATCCGCCAGTTGCGCGGTAAGCTCAAGCCGCACACCATTCGGATCAAAGAAATAAATGCTCTTGAAAATATGATGGTCCGTGACCCCCAGCACTTCAAACCCATCAGCCTCAAGCCGCGCTTTCATGTCCAGCAGCGCTTGCACCGAGCCCACGCGAAACGAGATGTGGTTGACCCACAGGGGCGTGTTGGGCGAGGGCTGCGCAGCTTCATCATCGCCCAGGTCAAAGAAAGCGATGCAGGAGCCGTCCTGCAGCCGGAAAAACAGATGGGTATAGGGGCAATGCTCACCGGTGCTGGGCACCACGTCGCTCTGGATGAGGTGGTACAGCGGCAGACCCAGAATGTCTTCATAGAAATGCCGCGTTTCCTCCGCATCGCGGCAGCGGTAGGCGTAATGATGCAACTGCTCGATGGGCGCGGGGGCGGGCAGGTTCTGTAGGGCGGTCATGTCAATCCTTTGGCAACTTTGAGGACACCAGGCACTGTTTAAATTCTGCAATGCGGCAATGATTGACTGTAAGCCGATTTTTGGTGTGCTGCACACCGGCAAAGCTTTCCAATCTGGAACAATTATCAACAAATCGGCGTGAAACTCGGTTGTGGCCACACCCATATCCGCCCAATTTCACTCCCCGCGATAATCAAGCATCCTTGCGAGGCTCTTCTCTTTTTTGACCCTGCTCTTTGTTCATGCTGTTCCTCATCTCCCCCGCCAAATCGCTCGACTATGAAACCCCTGCGGGCGACGTGCCCCACACCCAACCGCTGTTCACCGCGCAGTCCGCGCCGCTGGTCAAAGCCTTGCGAAAAAAGACCTGGCGGCAAGTCGCCAAGTTGATGGATTTGAGCCAAAACCTGGCCGAGTTGAACGTGGCGCGTTATGCGGCGTGGAGCGATGAATTCACGCTGCAAAACGCCAAGCAGTCGGTGCTGGCGTTTGATGGCGACGTGTACGACGGCCTGGATGCCAAGTCCTTATCGACACACGATATGGCCTGGGCACAGGATCATCTGTGTATTTTGAGTGGCCTGTACGGCGTGCTGCGTCCGCTGGATTTGATGCAGGCCTATCGGCTTGAGATGGGCACGTCGCTCAAGGTGGGCCGTGCGAATAATCTGTATCAATACTGGGGAAATCGAATTTCAGAGCATCTCAATGAGCGCTTGAAGGGTGATTTAGCACCGATCGTTGTGAATCTCGCATCGCAGGAGTATTTCAAGGCAGTCAACCAGAAGGCGCTAAGAGCCACCGTGATCGAATGTGTGTTTGAAGATTTCAAGAGTGGCGATTACAAGGTGATCAGTTTTTTCGCCAAACGGGCGCGTGGCTTGATGGCGCGCCATGCGGTGCAGCGTCGCGCCAGTTCGGTGCAGCAACTCGAAGCTTTTGCCGCTGACGGCTACGCCCATGTGCCCGAGGTTTCAACACCGCAGCGGCTGGTGTTCAGGCGAAAAATGGCTGAATAGGGGGCCGGAAATGTATCTGTTGGCTACCCAATTTGGGCATATTATGGCAAAAAATCGCCGTTTTTTAGATTTTTTCCGATAGAATCTGGCTCTAGCTCTCGTATTATATAGGCTTATAGCTATGCAAATTATAGCAAATGGAATCAACATTGAAATCGAAGACAGCGGCACAGATCCTGGTGCCGATGGCCAGGAGCGCCCGGTGGTGCTGCTCATCATGGGGCTGGCGATGCAGTTGGTCGCGTGGCCCGCGCCATTTGTGCAGGCGCTGGTCGATGCGGGTTACCGGGTCATCCGGTTTGACAACCGCGACATCGGGCTGAGCCAGCATTTCGATGAGCTGGGTGTGCCCAATGTCGTGTTGGCGGCGTTGAAATTGCGGTTGGGTTTTGGCGTCAAAACCGGCTATACCTTAACCGACATGGCGCGTGACACCTTGGGCGTGATGGACGCACTGAACGTCCAGAAGGCCCACATCGTGGGTGTCAGCATGGGCGGCATGATTGCCCAGCGGGTGGCGCTGGCATCGCCTGATCGTGTCTTGAGCCTGACCAGCGTCATGAGCACCAGCGGCGCCCGTGGCCTGCCCCAGGCCAGGCCCCAGGTGATTCGCGCCCTGATGAGCCGCCCCAGGAGCACCGCGCCGCAGGACATTGGCGACTTTTACGTGAAGCTGCTCAAGGTCATTGGCAGTCCGGCCTTCCCGGTGTCCGAAGCCGAGGTGCGTGAGCGCGCCAGCGTTGCGTTCAACCGCAATTTTCACCCTCAGGGCATTCCACGGCAAATGATGGCCATCATGACCGACACCCAACGCGCCCATGCGCTGCAAAACATCCAGGTGCCGACGCTGGTGATTCACGGCACCGAGGACGGGCTGGTGCCATTCGCCTGCGGGCAGGACACCGCCCGGCGCATCCCGAACGCCCGCTTCGTGCCCGTTGAAGGCATGGGCCACGACTTGCCGCCGGGCGTGGTGCAGCGCCTGCTGGCCTCGATGCTGCCGCATTTCAAAACGGCATGAATTCGCCTGACCAGTCCGGCCTTGGCAAGCCGACCGCCTATGCGGACCAGTACGACGCCGCGCTGCTGTTCCCGATAGCACGGGCACCCAAACGTGCCGAGATCGGCATCACAGGCGCGGCGCCGTTCTTTGGCGCCGACATGTGGACCGCGTTTGAGCTTTCGTGGCTCAACCTGCGCGGCAAACCGCAGATCGCACTGGCGCATTTCACGGTCCCGTGCGAGACGCGGAACATCATCGAAAGCAAATCGTTCAAGCTGTACCTCAATAGCTTCAACAATACCAAATTTGCAGACGCCGACGAGGTCAAAGCCCACCTG
>JANOMD010000372.1:0-7298 GCA_031420135.1 Rhodoferax sp.
TAACGGTTGCCCGTCGTCAATTAGTTCGGTGTCAGGCGCGAAATCGCGCCCTCGTCAGTTGCGACATACAGGTTGCCATCGGGGCCCTGCACCAATGAACGAAAGCGCGCGGCGGGCATCGGCAAGTTCACCGTCGTGCGCGTAGCGGACTCGCCATTGGCTGCGATATCGAGCACGTCAAGGCGGTTGCCCACGGGCGTTCCGTGGATTCCGATCCCGGTAAAGCCGATGATCATCTTGCCATTCCAGCCTTTCCATTGCGGGCCGGTGAGGAACGTGCCGGTGAACAACCCTTGCGACAGTCCATCGTTGTTCCAAGCGGGCTTCATCGCGTTCGGGTATGTCTTGAGGTCGGTCATCGGCATGAACGCCGCGCGCTCCGCCGGCGCTACTGCGCCCATTTGGTTAGGACTGTAGCCGCAGTAGTTGTCCGGGCAGGCGGCGCGCCCGCCGACGTTAGGGCGTGGGTCCCAGCCGGCATTGCCACCGGGCACGAGTGCGGTGACTTCATCGGAGTGCCATGGACCGTTTTCAGCGGTGAACGGTTGGTTTGTGCCAGGCCGGAAAGTGATGCCTTGGGGGTTGCGATGCCCGTAGGTGTAGATGCGAGCATCAAAGCCCGATGGTGCACTATTACCAGGGGCGGCCTTGCCGTCGCGGTCAATGCGCAGCACCTTGCCGCCGATGAGGGTCGGGCTTTGAGGCACCGCGCCATTGTGCGTGTCGCCCGTGGTCACATAAAGAAATCCGTCGCCGGGGCTAAAGCGAACCCGCCCGCCGTTGTGCGCACCGGGGCCACCAAACGGGTGATCGCTGGCGCGAGGTTTGTACGGAATGTCGGTGACGATGTCGTTGCGATCAGACACTGCCGCTGTACTGTCGTTGACCTTCAGGCGCATCACACGATTGCTGCCGGGCGCGGTCAAGCTGGATGCCGAATAAACATAAATCAGCCGGTTGCTCGCAAAGTTGGGATCAACCGCAACGCCACTCATGCCAGCTTGTCCTTCACAGAACAAGTCGTTGGCGGTTGCGGCGTAACCTTTGGAATCCTTCATGCCAAGCAACTTGGCCACATGGCCATTGGAATGTCGCACCGACAGACCATTGCACTTTTCGGTGAAGAACATCGTACCGTCGGGAAGAAAAGCCATATCCCACGGACTATCGAGCTTTGACACAACGACCGAGTGCGCAAGCCCAGGGGCGGGCTGTGCGACAGCAGTCGAGAGAACAGAAATTGCGGCACTGGCAACTAATGCACAGCGAACCACACTACCAACTTTGCAAATCATACGGGTATCTCCTTTTGGTTTGGTTGTTCTCCTCAACACGAAGAAAACAGTAATTTATGCTACTCCTGCGGTTTAGGTTCGTCAAGTTTGAGCCTTGTCCTGTGTCAGGAGTTAATAAGTTGTCCGGTTTTTAGCAAGTAATCTGTCCGGTTTATGGAGAAGGGATGCAAGACACCCCCATAAGCCGGGCCCAACTGGTCAATGGCTTATCTACCGGCAACGGCGCCGTGGCGGGAGCCATCTGGTAGACACCGTCCGGGTGATGGCTTTGGCGTTCTCCAAGTGGTCAAATGACGATAAAAATTAACCTGCAAGTTAATTTATGCCGTAAAAAACCGTCAAAAATCGCAAAATATCGATTAAATAGGCCTCTAGCTCGCGTATTTATTAAATAGTTTGCTATATAAAGTATAGTAACTTTCAAGCCACCTCAAAACCGCTCATGCGGGGCCAGGTAGCGCCATTGGCCGACTGGCAAATTGCCGAGCATCACGTTGCCGATGCGAACGCGCTTCAGTCCGACGACCTTCAGCCCGACCAGTTCACACATGCGGCGGATTTGGCGCTTTTTGCCTTCGCTCAGCACCACCCGCAGTTGCTCGGGGTTTTGCCACTCGACCTTGGCGTGCTTCAGAGCCTGGCCGTCCAGGCTCAGGCCGTGGCGCAGCAGCTTGAGCTTGTCTGCCGGGAAGACTGATTGCACGTCGGTGCTGACCGGGTCGTCATCGTCAATGCGGCTGAGCTGGGTGGGCACGTTGGGCAGGCGCGGCGGTGCGGGTTGGGATGGGTGCGAAGCTTGCAATGGCTGCGCCTTGGGTCGCGCGCCGTAGGTGGCCGCCGCCGAGGTTGCCGCTGCCACGTTGACCACGCCGGTGTAGACCACGCGCACCAGGTACTCCTTTTCCATCAGCGTGTTTTCGCCAATCAGCTGGCGCGCCACGCGGCCATCCTGGGTCAACACCAGAAGGCCGGTGGAGTCGATGTCCAGCCGCCCGGCAGGCACCAGGCTCTTGAGCTGGCTTGGGTGAAAAAAGAAGCGGGCGTTGTCCTCGGCCCAGCGGTTTTGCGGCTGCACCAGGGTGATGGCAGGCTCGTGGCCATCTTCGGCCTGGCCGCTGACCAGGCCCAGCGGCTTGTTGATCAGCACCGTCACCAGGTTGGCCTGCGCGCCCTTGGCCTGTTTGTCGATGTCGATGCGCACGTCGGGCGCCACCTGCATGCCCATCTCGGCAACCACGTCATTGACCTTGACCCAGCCCTTGGCGATCCAGTCATCGGCCTCGCGCCGAGACGCCAAACCCAGCTCGGCCATGCGCTTATTGAGCCGCATGGTGCCGTTGGCTCCAAAGGCGGCGGTGTTGGTTTGCCCGGCAGGAATCGGGGCGCGGTGGGCGGGCGCTTTGGCGGGTGGATTGGCCGGCAGGTTGGCCGGCGGGGTTGCGCGGCGGAAGGCGGGGGGTGCTTTGGAGGCGGTCATTGGCGACTTGATTTGCAGCCTGCTGGATCAATTTCCAGCGGGTTGGGGCGTCAATTTTACTGAATCCGCGCTTCCTCAAGTTGCCAGTAGCTGATACTGCACTGGCCCTGCGTCCGTCGCTTCGGCGGTGCTGGAGTAAAGTGATAGCGTCAACTGAGTTGACCCGTGCAACCCCTTCCCGCAATTCACCTCTGAGGAGAAAAAATGAAAATCCAAGCCACGACCCGCTCCAACACCAAAATCTCTGCCCTGTTGGCGGCTTTGCTGCTGGGCTGTGCCGCCATGGGCAGCGCCCATGCGCAAAAGGGCTTTTCGCTCTCAAGCCCTGATCTGGCCAAAGGCGTTTTTGACAAAAAATTCATCCTGAACGGTTTTGGCTGCAAGGGTGAAAACGTCTCGCCCGCGCTGGAGTGGAAAAACCTGCCAGTGGGGACCAAGTCGCTGTCGCTTCAAGTCCACGACCCTGACGCGCCCACCGGCAGCGGCTTCTGGCACTGGGCGGTGTACAACCTGCCCGCAGACACCAAGGGCTTGCCGCAGGGCGCTGGCAATGCGCCGGCCACGCTGCCTGCTGGCGCTTTTGGTGGCAGCACCGACTTCAATGACACGGGGGCCACCGGCACCAACGGCAACTATGGCGGCCCATGCCCACCGGCGGGCAACAAACCGCACCGTTATGTTTTTACGCTTTACGCGCTGGGGGTGGATGACGTGCAAAAAGCCGGTGGTGTTCCCAAAACCGGCACCGCTGCGCTGTATTCCTTTGTTTTGAACAAAGGTGTGGGCAAGGGGCTGCTGGGCAAGGCGAGTTTCACGGCAAAATTCGGGCGCAAAGATTAGGCATCCCGCGTGCGCATCGAACAACGGGAGATTGACTGTTTCCGCCTCCCTTAGCACTGTGGCGTTTTGCCTTTTGTATCCACCGAGCGCAAAAAGTCAAAGTCAACGCCCTTGTCCGCCTGCGTGACGGTCTGCAAAAACAGCTTGCGGTAGCCGCGTGCTGCCGTCGGCGCTGTGATCGGGTTGTCTTTGGCGCGCTCTGCCAGCGTTTCTGCCGACACCAACAGGCTGATCTCGCGCTTGGATACCGAAAGGCGGATGCGGTCGCCATTCTTCACATGCGCCAGCGGCCCGCCAATCGCGGACTCGGGCGTCACGTGCAGTACGATGGTGCCGTAACCGGTGCCGCTCATGCGGCCATCCGAGATGCGCACCATGTCCTTCACGCCCGCGCGCGCCAACTTGACAGGGATCGGCAGGTAGCCCGCTTCGGGCATGCCGGGCGCGCCTTTGGGGCCGATGTTTTTCAGCACCAGAATGTCGTCGGCGGTGACATCCAGCTCGGGTGAATCAATGCGGTTTGCCATGTCGGTGGTGTTCTCGAACACCACGGCGCGGCCTTCGTGCTCCATCAGTTTGGCGTCGGCGGCGGACTGTTTGATGATGGCGCCACCCGGTGCCAGGTTGCCGTACAACACGGCGATGGCGCCTTGCGGGTAGATCGGCTGGTCGAAAGTCCGCACCACGTTCTGTTTGAAGCCCGGGCCGGCGGCTTCGAGCTCTTCGCCCAGTGTGCGACCGGTGACCGTCATCGCGTCCAGCTTCAACAGTGGTTTTAATTCGCGCAGCAAGGTCGCCATGCCGCCGGCGTGGTGAAAATCTTCCATGTAGTGCTGGCCCGAGGGTTTCAAATCCAGCAGCACCGGGGTTTCGCGCCCCATGCGGTCCAGCGCGGGCAGGTCGATGTCCAGCCCCACGCGCCCGGCAATCGCCGCCAGGTGCACGATGCCATTGGTCGAGCCACCAATTGCCAGCAGCACGCGCAGCGCATTCTCAAACGCGGCCGGAGTGAGGATTTGGTCGATGGTCAGGCCGTCGATCGCCATCTGCACCGCGCGTGCGCCGGTTTCTTCGGCGATGCGAATGCGGTCTGCCGTGACGGCCGGGGGCGACGCGCCGCCAGGCACCGTCATGCCCAGTGCCTCGGCGATGCAGGCCATGGTGCTGGCCGTGCCCATCACCGAGCAGGTGCCGACGCTGGCGACGAGCTGGTTGTTGACATCTGCCGTCTCGTCAGCGTCAATCTCCCCGGCGCGGAACTTGGCCCAGTAGCGGCGGCAATCGGTGCAGGCGCCGACGCGCTCACTTCGGTGCGAGCCGGTCAGCATCGAGCCGGTGATGAGCTGGATCGCGGGCAGGCCCGCAGACGCAGCGCCCATCAACTGTGCCGGTACGGTTTTGTCGCAGCCGCCAATCAGCACCACCGCGTCCATTGGTTGCGCCAGCAGCATTTCCTCGGTGTCCATCGACATCAGGTTGCGCAGGTACATGCTGGTGGGTGCGGCAAAACTTTCGTGGATGCTGATGGTGGGAAAGTCCATCGGCAAGCCGCCTGCCATCAGGATGCCGCGTTTCACCGCTTCGATCAGTTGCGGCATGTTGCCGTGGCAGGGGTTGTAGCTGCTGCCGGTGTTGGTGATGCCGATCACCGGGCGGTCCAGCGCCTTGTCCGAATATCCCGCTCCCTTGATGAAGGCTTTGCGCAGGAACAGCGAGAAGTCAGCGTCGCCGTAGCTGGCGAGGCCTTTGCCCATGCCGGGGATGATCGGCTTTATAGCCGCACCGATGGGGGCGTTTGGTTGGGTTTTGGGCAAAGTTTTTGGAGGAATGTCGATCATGGAGACTGCTGCAATTGTGGTGATGAAGGAGAATTCTGTAAGGTGCCACCTGGCGTTGGCGTGGCGCAACGCAGCGCCTCCAGATCCAACACCCGAAGCCCACCATACTCCACCGTGATGATGCCCTGGGCTTGCAGGTTGGTCAGTGCCTCGTTCACCCGCTGGCGCGACAAACCCACCAGATAGGCCAATTCCTGCTGGGTGATGCGCAGCAATGAACCTAATCCGGGATACAGGACCGGGTTGAACAGGGCTGCCAGGCTGCGGGCCACCCGAACGTCAGGATTGGTCATGCGGTCAATCTCACGCAACCCAATAAACTGGCCCAAACGCTCATTGAGGTGGTTCATCACAAAGCGGTTGAAAGCGATGGAGTTATCCAGCAGCCAGTGAAAGGTGTCCACATGCAAGCCGGCCACCCGGCTTTTGCGCAGCGCCTGGATGTTGTAGCGGTAGGCTTCGCGTTTCAGCGCTGTGCCCTCGCCGAACCAGCCGCCGGGTGGCACACCGGTGAAGGTCATGGTGAGGCCTTGGGCGTTGTCGGCACTCATTTTCAGCAACCCATCGATCACACCAATCCAGTAGGTCACCGGGCGGCCTACACGGCAGACGAATTCGCCAGGGCGGGCCTCTGAAATTTTCAAGTCGCCAGCGGCGCGTTCGTGCTCTGAGGGCGACAGCAGGTGCATCCACGGAATGGCATCCAGCTCAGACGGCGTGAGGGCGCGCCTGCGCAGCAGAAGTGAGGTGTCTTCGCTCATGTTTCGTGGGGGCTGATTGATGCGGGTCGGCCGCAGTAAGTTGGCGATAAGTGAAGGGAAAACACCTACCAAGAATGACCTGAATTGTCGTTGAAACGACAACCTAACGTCAAACTATTGCTTACTATTCGGCTCCAACCCGTAACAACTTGGCACCTGTCCAAGTGTTTTATTTCTACAAGGCAATTGGATGCAAAGCACGTTCCCTAGTCTTCTTTTAAGCCATGCTGCGGCACGCCCCACCGCGCCAGCCATGCGTGAAAAAGAGTACGGCATCTGGCAAGCCTTGTCATGGGCGGACCTGGCCACGATGGTGGATCATCTGGCGTGTGGCCTGCACCGGGCGGGTTTGCGCCAGGGCGAGCACATGGTGGTCATCGGCGCGAACCGCCCCCGCCTTTACGCAACCATGCTGGCTGCGCAGTCGCTGGGGGCCGTCCCCATTCCGCTGTACCAGGATGCGGCCGCGCTGGAATGCGTTTTCCCCATCAACAATGCCGAGGTGCGGTTTGCCTTTGCCGAGGATCAGGAGCAGGTCGACAAGCTGCTGGAGATCCGAGAGCAATGCCCGCAGTTGCAGCACATTTATTTCGACGATCCGCGTGGCCTGCGCAAATACGATGAGCCAGGCTTGGTGGCGGTTGAAGACCTGTTGACGGCTGGCAAGGCATTCGCCGCCAAGAACAGCGGGTTCTTCAAGAGCGCAGTCAGTCAGGTGAAATCAGGCGATGTGGCCGCGATGTTTTTTACCTCGGGCACCACCGGCAATCCCAAGGGCGTGGTACACACCCACAACTCACTGCTGGATCGCGCCCGCGCCGGGGCTGAGTTCGACAAGCTGACCGAGTCGGAAGAAGTGCTGGCCTACATGCCACCGGCATGGATTGGGCAAAACATCTTCAGCTACGCCCAATGGCTGGTCTGCGGCTACGTGGTGAATTGCCCCGAGTCAGCGGCCACCACCACCATCGATTTGAAAGAGGTTGGCCCGACCTATTACTTTGCTCCACCGCGCGTGTTTGAAGGCCTGCTCACCAGCGTGATGATCCGCATGGAAGATGCGGGCGTGCTTCAACGAAAAATGTTC
>JANOMD010000373.1:0-15147 GCA_031420135.1 Rhodoferax sp.
TACGTGGTTGGGGCCTGCGCAATAGTCGCCCAGGCTCTCGCTGGTAAAGGCACCCAGAAAAATCGCACCCGCGTGCCTGAGCAATGGCTCCCAGCGGTGCGGGTCCCGGCTGCTGACTTCAAGGTGTTCGGGGGCAATGCGGTTGCTGATCTCGCAGGACTCTTCCATGCTGCGGGTGTGGATCAGGGCACCCCGGTCGTTGAGTGATTTCGCGATGATGGCAGCGCGCGGCATTTCGGGCAGCAGGCGGGTGATGGCCGCTTGCACCGCGTCGATGTAGGCCGCATCAGGGCACAACAAAATGCTTTGCGCCAGCTCGTCATGCTCGGCCTGGCTGAACAGGTCCATCGCCACCCAATCTGGTGGCGTGGTGCCATCGGCCAGCACCAAAATTTCGCTGGGGCCGGCAATCATGTCGATGCCCACGGTGCCAAACACGCGGCGCTTGGCGGCGGCCACATAGGCGTTGCCGGGGCCGGTGATTTTGTCAACGCGCGGCACGGTCTGGGTGCCATAGGCCAGTGCCCCAATCGCTTGTGCGCCGCCGATGCAGAATCCGCGGGTCACACCTGCCACATGCGCCGCTGCCATCAGCAACGCATTGGCAGCACCCGGGTTGGGCACGGCCATGATGATCTCGCCCACGCCTGCTACGTGGGCGGGAATGGCACTCATCAGCAAGCTGGACGGATAGGCCGCCTTGCCACCTGGCACATAGATGCCAACGCGGTCGATTGGGGTGACCTTTTGCCCCAGCAGGCTACCGTCTTCGTCCCGATAGGACCAGCTCTCTCCAGTGACCCTCCTCTGGCGCTCATGGTAGTTGCGGATGCGGTTCGCGGCGGCCTGCAGGGCATCACGCTGCTGGTGCGGGATGGAATCAAACGCGGCCTTCAACTCGGCCTGGGTCAACTCAAGCGACTTGACCGACGTGGCGTTGAGTCGGTCGAAACGGTTCGTGTACTCCAAAACAGCCGCGTCGCCACGCCGCTTCACGTCGGCCAGAATATCGGCCGCAACCTGATCAACAGCGGCGTCCGCATCGGCAGACACGTGCAGTTTCGCATTGAAGTCCGCATCAAATGTGCTGCTTGCCGTTGAAAGATAGACAGGAGAAGCTACCAAAGTCATAGGGGTTTATTTTGGAGATGGTCAGACGGCTCTGGCGGCCACTGCCCGTGCAAACGAATCAATGATATTGCGAAGCGGCTCCTGTTTGAGCTTGAGCGCGGCCTGGTTCACCACCAGGCGCGAGCTGATATCCATGATGTGCTCCACCTCCACCAGATGGTTGGCCTTGAGCGTGTTGCCTGTGGAAACCAGGTCAACTATCGCGTCAGCCAAACCGGTCAATGGTGCCAGTTCCATGCTTCCATACAGCTTGATCAAGTCAATGTGTACACCCTTGGAGGCAAAAAATTCCCGTGCAATGGCGACGTATTTGGTGGCCACCCGGAGGCGACTGCCCTGCTTGACGGCCGAGGCGTAGTCAAAATCGGCCCGCACCGCCACACTGATGCGGCATTTGGCAATTTGCAAGTCCAGTGGCTGGTAAAGGCCTGCCGAGGCCGCGCTGCCGCCCCAGTCTGCGCTGTGCTCGATCAAGGTGTCCTTGCCGGTGATGCCCAAATCTGCGCCGCCGTATTGCACGTACGTGGGCACATCGGTGGCGCGCACCACCAGTACCCGCACATCACTTTGGTTGGTGGTCAAAATGAGTTTGCGGGATTTTTCAGGGTCCTCCAGCACCTCAATGCCCGCCACCTTGAGCAACGGCAGGGTTTCCTCAAAAATTCTTCCCTTTGACAGTGCCAGCGTGATCATTTCACTCTTTCGATGTCTGCACCAATGCCGCGCAGCTTGGCTTCCATCTGATCGTACCCACGGTCCAGGTGATAGATGCGATCAACCAGGGTTTCGCCGTCTGCCACCAACCCGGCGATCACCAGGCTGGCAGAAGCGCGCAGATCGGTTGCCATCACGGTCGCGCCGGAGAGCTTTGCAACCCCTTCAACCACCGCGACTTTGCCATCAATCTGGATTTTGGCACCCAGGCGGACCATTTCGTTGACGTGCATGAAGCGGTTCTCAAAAATGGTTTCGGTCACGGTGGAGCTACCGTGTGAGATGCAATTGAGCGCCATGAACTGCGCCTGCATGTCAGTGGGAAAGCCAGGATATTCGGTGGTGCGAAACGATTGCGCCTTCAGGCGCCCACTTGACTGAATGCGTATTGCACCTTCCAGCTCAAAGATCGTCGCACCGGCATCGCGAAGCTTTTCAATGACGGCCTCAAGATGAT
Organism: Rhodoferax sp.; assembly: GCA_031420135.1. GTDB lineage: Bacteria > Pseudomonadota > Gammaproteobacteria > Burkholderiales > Burkholderiaceae_C > JANYCG01. Next base: position 2,303 of record JANOMD010000373.1, read on the forward strand.
CGGCCCGCCCGTGGCGCAGTACAACATCCCCGCCGACAGCCGCCACGGCACACAGGAAAGTGCCGGTTTCAATCCGGTCTGCCACCACTTGGTGCTGGCAGCCAAGTAGCTGCTCAACCCCCTGAATGCGAATGCGGCTGGAACCGTGGCCCTCGATCCTGGCACCCATCTTGATGAGCATTTCGGCAAGGTCTGGAATCTCGGGCTCCCGCGCAGCGTTTTCCAGAATGGTTTCACCCTGTGCCAGAGTAGCCGCCATCATCAGGTTTTCTGTCCCCGTGACCGTCACCATGTCGGTCGCAATCCGTGCACCTTGAAGGCGGGTCTGGCCCTTGGGCAGGCGCGCAATCATGTAGCCATGTTCGACGGTGATCCGGGCACCCATGGCCACAAGACCCTTGATGTGCTGGTCTACCGGGCGGGAGCCGATGGCGCAGCCACCTGGCAAAGACACCGTGGCTTCGCCAAAGCGCGCCAACAAGGGCCCTAGCGCCAGCACCGACGCGCGCATGGTCTTGACCAGCTCATACGGCGCTTCTGGCGAGCTCAGTCGCGCGGCATCGACCCGCACCGAACCGTCGGCCAGGCGGGCAATGTCCACCCCCATGTTGCGGATCAGCGTCAACATCGTGGCGACGTCCTGCAACTGCGGCACATTGGACAGCGTCACGGGTTGCGCCGTCAGCAAAGTTGCGCAAAGCTCCGGAAGCGCTGCGTTTTTTGCGCCAGAAATTCTGACTTCGCCGCTGAGCGTGCGACCTCCTCGAATCAATAATTTGTCCATTTTTTATCGCGTCAATAGTTGAAGTGCCTTCAAGTGCCTTCGACTGCGCGCCGTCTCGGCCCAGAAGAACCATGGCTGACGGCTCGGTCAGGGCGTCAACTGGCAAGTGAAGTTCAGTTGGCGGCTGCCCACTCGGACGGCGTGTAGGTTTTCATGGACAGGGCGTGCACTTCGTCGGTATGCATTTTCGCACCGAGCGTCGCGTAAACCCGCTGGTGGCGCTGAATGGCGCGTTTGCCCTCAAACTCGGACGACACGATGGTCGCACTCCAGTGTCGGCCGTCGCCATCCAGTTCGCAAAATGTGCAGGCCAGATTTGCCGTGATGATGGCTTTGAGTTGTTCGGCGGTCATGGGTAAAAAGCGAGTTGGGCGAGCAAGTTGGGCGTTGTGGAGGATGGCGCTGGAGATCCGGTGTGTATTGGCGCCGGTAATGGCGCAGTTTGGTCGCTAGCTGCGGATTTTGTAGCCGATTCGAAGCAAATGCACCGTGACCGCGCTGACAAGTGCCAAAGTCGTGCCAACCACAGCGAAGCTCAGCCAGGGTGACACATCGCTAACCCCAAAAAATCCATAGCGAAAACCGTCAATCATGTAGAAAAACGGATTCAGGTGGCTCACCCCCTGCCAGAATGCCGGCAGCGAATGGATGGAGTAAAAAACACCACTCAAAAAAGTCATCGGCATCACCACAAAATTCTGAAACGCCGCGAGCTGATCGAATTTTTCAGCCCACAGGCCCGCCACCAGCCCCAAGGTACCCATCAGCGCAGCACCCATGACGGCAAACAGCAAAATCCAGAGCGGCGCCACAAAACTGACCTCTGCAAAGACCGCAGCCACCACAAACACCCCAAAGCCCACGACCAAACCGCGGATCACGGACGCGCCAACATACGCCACATACCAGTTCAGGTAAGACAGTGGCGTGAGCAGCAAAAAAACCAGATTGCCCATCACCTTGCTCATGATCAGGGACGACGAGCTGTTGGCAAACGCGTTTTGCAGCACGCTCATCATTGCCAGGCCTGGCACCAGAAAGGCGGTGTAACTGATCTTGTCATAGACCTTGACGTGGGCTTCCAGCGCATGCCCAAAGATCAGCAGGTACAACAGCGCTGTCAGCACCGGCCCGGCGATGGTTTGCGCCGCCACTTTCCAGAAGCGGAGCGTCTCCTTGTAAAGCAGGGTTTGCCACCCAGTCATGCTGTTGCTTCCCCAGTCAATGTGGTGTTGCGGTTCATGACGTCCAGAAAGACATCCTCAAGATCGGCTTTGCGAATTTCAACATCATGCGCCACCAGACCGGCTGTCCGAACTGCCGCCAGGTACTGCTCGATCTCGCTGGCATCGTGGGCTGGAAACTGGACGATGCGCCCGGTGATGCGGGCCTTCGCCTTCAGCGCCGGTGGCAGGTCGCTGTCGATTTTGAAGCGAAGCACATTGCTCGACGCGGCCTTTAGCAACTCTGAGGTGGTCGCCAACGCCACCACTTTCCCCGATTTCAGCATGGCGATGCGACCACACAGGGCCTCCGCCTCCTCCAGGTAATGGGTTGTCAGCAACACGGTCGAACCCTGCTTGTTCAGTTTGGCAATGAATTGCCACAGCGTTTGGCGCAGCTCGACATCGACGCCCGCCGTCGGTTCATCCAGCACGATCACAGGCGGCTTGTGGACCAAGGCCTGCGCGACCAAAACACGTCGCTTCATGCCGCCCGAGAGCTGGCGCATATTGGCCTCGGCCTTGTCAGCCAGGCCAAGACAGTCCAGCAGTTCGTCAATCCAGGCATCGTTTTTCTTGATGCCAAAGTAACCCGACTGGATGCGCAGCGCCTCGCGTACGTTGAAAAACGGGTCGAACACCAGTTCCTGCGGGACCACACCCAATTTTCGGCGCGCTGCAGCGTAATCTTTTTGAACGTCGCTGCCCAACACCGACACCTTGCCGCTGGTCGCCCGCGTCAAGCCCGCCAAAATGCTGATCATGGTGGTCTTGCCGGCGCCATTGGGACCGAGCAAACCGAAAAATTCGCCCTGCTCAATATCCAGGCTCACGTCATCAAGCGCCAAAAAGTGGGTGCCCTTGGGTCCGCGGGGAGAGGGATAGGCTTTGGTGACTGACTGAAAGGAAATTGCGGGCATGGGAGGCCGCTATTCTAGGCTAGGCGGGCCAGCTCATGCGCCGGGCAGCAGTTCGCCGATGCCGTATAAACCGGCCAGGTCCCGCAAGCGCGATGGCAAACCGCAGACCACCAAACCCTTGCCAGCCGCAAGGCACTGGCGGCGCAATTCGAGCAAAACCGCAAGCGCAGACGAGTCAAAGCGCTGCAGCGAAGCGGCATCGACAACCACCTTTGCGCTGGCCTCGCTGGCCAGGCCGCGCAGAAGCGTTTGCAGGCAGGCGCTAGCCTGCGTATGCATGAGTTCTGCGGGCAAGGCAATCACGCTCAGCCTTTTTTGGCGTTGGCCTTGTTGCGCTCCGACAGCGCGGCAATCAGGCCGTCAATGCCTTTTGCATTAATTTCCTGGGCAAACTGACTGCGGTAGGTTTCCACCAGCCAGACCCCCAAAACGTTCAGGTTGTAGATTTTCCAACCCGAGCCTTGGCCTGCGGTTTTCTCCAAGCGGTAGTCCAACTGGATCGGGTCACCATGCCCTTTGACTTCGGTTTTGACGATCACTTCCTTGTCTTCAGGTGCCGCACGAAAAGGCTTCAGGGTGATGGTCTGGTCGGTCACCTGCGCCAGCGCTCCCGAATAGGTGCGCACCAGCAGTGCCTTGAACTCGTCCTGCAGCCGCTTCTTCTGCTCGGGCGTGGCTTGACGCCAGGCAGGGCCAACGGCGGATGCTGTCATGCGCTCGAAATTGACATGGGGCATCACCTTGGATTCAACCAGCGCCACCACCTTCGCAGTCTCCCCGGTCTGAATGCCTTTGTCCGCCTTGATGGTTTCCAGCACGTCCGATGAGACCCGCTTGATCAATGCATCAGGCGTTTCATCGGCAGATTGCGCCAGGCAAGCGCCCGACAGCATCAGGCCCACCGTAAGACTGCCCAACACTTTAGCCAAAATTCGACGTTTCATACCACTCTCCAATCGCGGACAAGCCCGCAGAACCATTAACGCAGCAACTGCCTGCTGCGACGACTTCGACAAGATGCCGGGGCTTTGCCATTTTGTGACCGCCTGTCACGGCGCTATCTTTCAGGCGGTTTCTCGGCGTCAACCGGTGGCTCCTTGCCATCAAACACCAGATTGTCGCGGCGCTGCAAAAACACGTCGCGGGTGAAGGTGTATTTGTCCAGCGCGGCCTCTTCCAGCACATTGCCTGCACGCAACAGGCTGGCGCGCAGCTCCAGGCCGCGCAGGACAACCAGGCTGTCTTTCAGCGTCTGGTTGGTCTGGTTGTTTACCGGATCCGCCTGGAGCTCAAGGCCGAACGCGGCGGCATCACGTACCGTAGAGGGCCCATAGATCGGCATTACGAAATAGGGGCCGCTGGGCACACCCCACCGAGCCAGCGTTAGGCCAAAATCCTGGTAATGCTTCTCTATGCCCAGTTCTCCGGCAATGTCCAGCACGCCACCCAAGCCGAAAAAGGTATTGATGGAGAACCGCATGAAGGTCTCAATGGCGGCCAAGCCCTTGAGCTGCAACGCGGCATTCAACGCGCTCCAAGGTTCTGTCAAATTCGAGAAAAAATTGCTGACCCCGGTGCGTACCAGCGCTGGCGTCACCCTTGTATAAAGCGTAGCGGCAGGCTTCAATACCGCAGCGTCAATCTTTTCGTTGATCTGCGTCATCGAGCGGTTGTAGCCCTCCCAGGGGTCGCGGGGACTGCCGCCCGGACGCGTCGCGCAACCCGTCAGCACTGCCGCAAAAGCGACAACCATCAGGCCGCGCGCAAACGCACCCCAAACAGACCTGAACTGGTCACGTTTCGTTTGAATATTCATTTTTTGCTTTCACTTCCGGTTGCGCTGCCCGCATCCGCCGCCTTGTTGAACAGGAACTGGCTGATCAAATTCTCCAGCACCACGGCCGACTGGGTCGTCGAAATGGTGTCGCCCGCCACCAGCGGTTTGTCTGCCGCGCCAGCCTCGATGCCAATGTACTGCTCACCCAGCAAGCCGCTGGTCAATATCTTGAGCGAACTGTCTTTGGGAAACGCGTAGCGGTTTTCCATGGCCAATGTCACGCGCGCCTGAAACGACTTGTCATCAAATGTGATGGATTCCACCCGTCCCACCACCACACCCGAACTTTTGACGGGCGCTTTGGGCTTGATGCCACCCACGTTGTCAAATTTGGCGATGACTTTGTAGTTGGTCTGAAAATTGAGCGACAGCAAATTGGCCGACTGAAGGGCCAGAAACAGCAGTCCTGCGGTGCCGATCAAGACGAACAGGCCGACCCAAAAATCATTGTTTGAGCGTTGCATTACATACTCCAGAGAATTTTTGACAAAGGGCAGATCAGAGGCTGAACATCATCGCCGTCAAGATGAAGTCCAGACCCAATATGGCCAGAGACGCCACAACCACCGTGCGCGTGGTGGCGCGCGAAACGCCCTCAGGCGTGGGCTGTGCCTCAAAACCCTGCACCAGCGCGACAAAGGTTACGGTAAATCCAAACACGATGCTTTTCAAAACGCCATTGCCCACGTCGCGCCAAATATCGACACCGCCTTGCATCTGGCTCCAGAATGCGCCTGAGTCCACCCCGATCATCAACACGCCCACCACCCATCCACCCAGGACACCGACCGCGCTGAATACCGCTGCCAAAAGCGGCAGGGTGATCACACCGGCCCAAAAACGCGGCGCCAAAATCCGGCGCACCGGGTCTACCGCCATCATCTCCATCGCGCTCAACTGCTCGCCGGCCTTCATCAAACCAATTTCAGCGGTCAGCGACGTGCCTGCGCGGCCCGCAAATAGCAAAGCGGTGATGACTGGCCCCAACTCGCGCACCAGGCTCAGGGCGACCAGCAAGCCTAACGCCTCCGATGCGCCGTAACGTTGCAAGGTGTAATAGCCCTGAAGCCCCAGCACGAAGCCGACAAACAGGCCCGACACCGTGATGATGGCCAGCGAATAGTTGCCCAAAAAATGAATCTGGTCGCGCACCAGGCCAAATCGCCTGACGGTTGCGCCCAGCAAACCCACCAGTTGGACGAAAAGCCGCGCGGCCCGGCCAATGTCTGCCACGCCAGACTTGAATGCGAAACCGACATCCGCCGGTTTGTACCAGCTCATTGGGATTTCCCCCGGACCTTTGGTTCTTGATCGGCGTTTGCGACCGAAAAATCCTGATCGATGGATGGACCCGGGTAGTGAAAGTGCACCGGCCCATCGGGCAGCGCGTTCACAAACTGATGCACCAGCGGGTCGGTGCTGTGGCGCACCTCATCGGGCGTGCCTTGCGCAGCAATTTTGCCGTTGGCCAGAATGATGACCTGATCGGCAATGCCAAAGGTTTCGTCCAGATCGTGTGAGACAACGATGCTGGTAAGCCCCATTGCATCGTTCATCTGGCGGATCAAACGCGCCGCGGTGCCCAGTGAAATTGGATCCAGCCCGGAAAATGGCTCGTCGTACATGATGAGTTCGGGGTCCAGTGCAATCGCCCGCGCCAGCGCCACACGTCGCGCCATGCCACCTGATATTTCGCCCGGCATCAAATCGCGGGCGCCGCGCAATCCCACGGCACCGAGCTTCATCAAAACGATATCGCGAATCAGCGCTGTCGGCAAATCAGTGTGCTCGCGCAACGGAAAAGCCACATTGTCGAAGACGCTCAAGTCTGTGAACAGCGCACCAAACTGAAACAGCATGCCCATGCGCCGTCGTGCCGCATAGAGCGCAGCATGGTCAAGCCGGCCGACATCCTCGGGCGCTTGCGTGCTGCCCGCCGGGCCTGCCAGCAGCAACTCGCCCTGTTGCGCCCGGCACTGCCCGCCAATCAGGCGCAGCACGGTGGTTTTGCCGCCGCCCGAGGCACCCATCAGCGCCGTGACCTTGCCGCGCGGAATCGTCAATGAAATGCCGTCCAGAATCGCGCGTTCGCCGTAACCAAAGGTCAGGTTTTTCAGTTCAACGAGCGGTGGATTGGGGGACGGGGTCATTCAAAAAACAAAAAGCCGGAACGGCACCGGCAACTGATGATAAGTGATTGGCAGGACCGCCACTCCCATCAGGGCAATCGCCAAACGGGTGGTTTATATACCTAAATTGGGTATATTAACCGCAAAATGGTGTCGAAATTCGCTAAATACCGATAAAATAGGTCTATAGCTCTAATACTATATAGATAGTTTGCTATTTATAAAATAGCATACGAAAGAAATCCAAAAAGCGAACAAAACCCACACCTTTGGGCCCAGCGGCCCGCCCCGACCGCCCGGCCTGAACCGACCGCCTCAGCGTGGCAGCGCACTCACCCCCATCAAAAACTCATCCACCGCCCGCGCAGCCTGTCGGCCTTCGCGAATGGCCCAGACGACCAGGCTTTGGCCGCGGCGGATGTCACCCGCTGCAAACACTTTGGCCACGTTGGTCGCATAACCGCCGGTGAAATCCATACTCGCTTTGGCGTTGCCTCGGTTGTCCTTGGCGACCCCAAACGAGTCCAGTATGCTGGCTACGGGCGACACGAAGCCCATTGCCAACAACACCAATTCAGCCTTCAAAACTTGCTCGGAGCCCGCCACTTCGACCATCTTGCCGTCTTTCCATTCGACGCGGACGGTTTTCAAACCCGTCAGCTTGCCTTTTTCACCGATGAATTCCTTGGTGGAAATGGCAAATTCACGCTCGCAGCCTTCTTCATGACTGGAGCTGGTGCGCAGTTTGATGGGCCAGTTGGGCCAGGTCATGGGGCGGTTCATTCGGTCCGGAAGGCAAAACCAAAACCTATCTCAATGCTCCAAAATACGGCTTCGAAGCTTCAACTAGCTGGCCGAAAACCTACAGGACTTTGCCAAAATCAACTACTCTACTGACTCATCTAAACTGCGTTGAATAGCGAACGCCGACGCTAGACGGCACACTCGGGTAAGTCCATTTTTAAGATTTCAACATGAAAAAGACTACGCTCAAAATTGAGAATTTCGCGCAGATCAAAAAGGCTGAAATCGAGTTCGGAGACCTAACCGTGCTCGTTGGAGCGCAAGGTACAGGAAAGAGTCTCGTACTTCAGTGGTTAAAGACAGCGCTCGATGGAAAGCAAATCGTCACTCAGTTGCGGGATGCGGGCCAGCAAGCCAATGGGCAGGAGTTAATCGACCTAATATTTGGCCAAGGGATGGGGGCCGCTTGGACTACCAAGTCGAAGGTCACGATCGACGGAAAGTCCGTATCACTGAATGCTATTGGCTTGCGTGGTAGGCAGGCCGGACAAGTGTTCTTCATACCTGCGCATCGAGCAACTTTACTCTCTGACGGTTGGGCTGCACCCTTTCAACGGCTTGCGCCCGATGTACCCGTTGCCGCACGAATCTTCAGTCAAACTTTGTTCGATCAGTTCAGCTCGAAGGGTGGCAATGACCTGTTCCCGGTTCCCAAACTTTTGAAGGAAGAGTACCGAAAGCTTATCGACGATGCCGTCTTTCATGGGGGCACTGTCAATTTGGAGCAGCAAGGCGCAAGTACAAAGCGATTGAGACTAACTCACGGGAGCTCAAAACTCCCGTTCATGACTTGGACGGCCGGTCAACGCGAGTTCACGCCCTTGCTTCTTGGACTCTACAACTTGTTGCCTAGAACCAATCAACGCAAACGCCCTGAGGTGAATTGGGTAATTATTGAAGAACCAGAGATGGGCCTCCACCCTCGGGCAATAAACGTATTTATGTTGCTTGTCCTTGACCTGCTGTGGCGAGGCTACAAGGTAGTTCTTTCGACTCATTCGCCCGACGTACTGACCGCTGTTTGGATGCTAGAGCGCATGAAGGAAAATTCGGCTAAATCAAGTGATGTCTGCAAAGCTTTTGGTGCTGCACCCTCCCTTGCGAAAGTAACTTCCGCTGCTTTGTCAAAAGACTATAGGGTTCACGTTTTGGCGTTTGACGCAAATGGAAGGACTGTCACCTCAAAAGACATTTCAGGCCTAGATCCCTCATCTGAGAACGAGGAAGAGGCAAACTGGGGTGGACTGACCAAATTCAGCTCGAATTATGGTGACGTTTTACGAAAGATCGTCAACAAAAATAGCCGCACGACCTCACTTAAGAAATCAGGCAAATGACGGGAAAACGCAAGCCTGTAGATGGCAATCGTCAAACACCAATACGACGAGCTTTAACTAGACGGTCAAATCTTCTTCCATTGGTTGCTGACGGGATTCAGGCAATTGAACGAGGACATAGGAGCTACATTGACACTGCCTTGCGGGCTGACTTCAGTGACAGCCTTGAAATCGACCAAAACCTTAAGGGGGGCCACGAGCAGCAACATCGTTGGGACTACTTGCTTGGAAAAGCATCTGATGGTTCCATCGTGGGACTGGAACCCCACTCAGCAAAGACAGATCAAGTGTCGAAAGTCATCAAGAAACGCGAGATGGCGCTTCTACAACTCCAGATGCACCTAAAACCCACGGCAACTGTCAGCAAATGGTTTTGGGTAGCGTCAGGCAATGTTCACTTTGCCAACACTGACAAGGAGCGCCGAATTTTGGATCAAAATGGAATTCAATTTGTTGGAACAAAGCTAATGAAAAAGCATTTGCTTTGAAGTTCGATTTATCGCGGCAAGTCGCTGGCGCCCATCAAGAATTCATCCACCGCCCGCGCGGCCTGGCGACCTTCGCGAATGGCCCAGACGACCAGGCTTTGGCCGCGGCGGATGTCACCCGCTGCAAACACTTTGGCCACGTTGGTCGCGTAGCCGCCGGTGAAATCCATACTCGCTTTGGCGTTGCCCCGGTTGTCTTTAGTGACCCCAAACGAGTCCAGAATACTGGCCACGGGCGACACAAAACCCATCGCGAGCAGCACCAGATCAGCTTTCAAGACTTGCTCAGAGCCCGCCACTTCGACCATCTTGCCGTCTTTCCACTCGACGCGCACGGTTTTCAATCCGGTTAGTTTTCCCTTTTCACCGAGGAATTCCTTGGTGGAAATGGCAAATTCGCGCTCGCAGCCTTCTTCATGGCTGGAGCTGGTGCGCAGTTTGATGGGCCAATTCGGCCAGGTCATCGGGCGGTTTTCTTCAACAGGCGGTTGCGGCATGACTTCAAACTGCGTCACGCTGGTCGCACCATGCCGGTTGCTGGTGCCCACGCAGTCGCTGCCCGTGTCGCCACCGCCGATGACGATGACGTGTTTGCCATCCGCTCGCAATTGGCCTTTCACCTTGTCGCCCGCGTTCACCTTGTTTTGCAGCGGCAGGAACTCCATGGCGAAATGAATGCCGTCCAGCTCCCGCCCCGGTACGGGCAGGTCGCGCGATTGCTCGGCACCACCTGTGAGCACCACCGCGTCAAAGTCTTTTTGCAATTGCGCGGGCGAGATGACCTCCTTCGCCCAGTTGGTCACTTTCGACGCTTTCGGCAAATCGCCCACCATCACGCCTGTGCGAAAGACAACACCTTCCTTCTCCATCTGCGCGACACGCTGATCGATGTGGTATTTCTCCATTTTGAAATCAGGAATGCCATAGCGCAGCAAGCCGCCGATGCGGTCGTTCTTCTCAAAAACCGTCACTGAATGGCCCACGCGGGCGAGCTGTTGAGCAGCAGCCATGCCGGCCGGGCCAGAGCCTACGACCGCGACTTTTTTGCCAGTCATGATTTTGGCAATCTGCGGTTGTACCCAGCCTTCGGACCAGGCCCGGTCGATGATGGCGTGCTCGATGGATTTGATGCCCACCGCATCGTCATTCACGTTCAGCGTACACGCCGCTTCGCACGGTGCCGGGCAAATGCGGCCGGTGAACTCGGGGAAGTTATTCGTGCTGTGCAGCACATCAATCGCGTTCTTCCAGTCGCCTTTGTAGACCAGGTCGTTAAAGTCTGGAATGATATTGTTCACCGGGCAGCCGCTGTTGCAAAACGGCGTGCCGCAATCCATACAGCGCGCAGCCTGCTTGTTGGCTTGCGCATCGTCCAGCCCAATCACAAACTCCTTGTAATTCTTGACCCGCTCTGTCACGGGTTTGTAGCCTTCTTCGATGCGCTCAAACTCCATGAAACCTGTCATCTTGCCCATGATTTTTCCTTGATCTCTTTGATAACGTTTTGACAATGTCTTGATAACGGCTGCCTACTTGGCAGAGACTGCTACGTTTTTAGAAGCAGGCTTTGCATTCTTCGCGAGAGCTACAGGCTGTTTTTCCTTAATTTTCTGAACTGACATCACTAATTTAGCCGCCATCTCGCCCAAAGCGCGCTTGTATTCGTTCGGGAACACTTTGACGAATTTCGCCCGCGACACATCCCAGTTGTCCAGCAACTCACGCGCGCGTTTGCTGCCGGTCCAGCGGTTGTGTTCGCTGAGCAGCGCTTTGAGCTGCGCCTCATCGCTTTGCCCGCCGTGCCAGATGGATTTGTCGACGTTAGCGGTCTGCTCAGCGGCGCTCAGGACTTTCTCCAGCGACACCATGGCCGTGTTGCAGCGCTTGGCGAACCCGCCGTCTTCGTCATACACGTAGGCGATACCGCCGCTCATGCCCGCCGCGAAGTTGCGCCCGGTTTTGCCCAGTACGACGACGGTGCCGCCCGTCATGTACTCGCAGCCGTGGTCGCCGGTGCCTTCAACCACCGTGGTGGCACCCGACAAACGCACCGCAAATCGCTCGCCGGCCACGCCGCTGAAGAAGGACTCGCCGCTGGTCGCGCCATACATCACGGTGTTGCCGACGATGGTGTTGCGCACCGCCTCGCCCCGGAAGTCGATGCTGGGGCGAACGACGATGCGACCACCGCTCAAACCTTTGCCGGTGTAGTCGTTGGCATCGCCGATCAAATACAGCGTAATCCCTTTGGCCAGAAACGCGCCAAATGACTGGCCGCCTGTGCCCTCCAATTGAATGCGAATCGTGTCGTCCGGCAGGCCTTCGGGCCGCACCTTGGTCAGTGCGCCGGAGAGCATGGCACCCAAGCTACGGTTGACGTTGCGCGCGACTTCCATGAACTGGACTTTTTCGCCGCGCTCAATCGCTGGGCGGGATTTTTCGATCAGCACGTTGTCCAATGACTTTTCCAGCCCATGGTCTTGCGCTTCGACATGAAAGCGCGGCACATCAGCGGGCACATTGGCCTGTGCAAACAGGCGTGCAAAGTCCAGGCCCTGCGCCTTCCAATGGTCAATGCCTTTGCGGGTGTCCAGCAGGTCGGCCCGGCCAATCAAGTCGTCAAATTTGCGGATACCTAACTGCGCCATGATGTGGCGCACTTCTTCTGCGATGAAGAAGAAATAATTCACCACATGCTCGGGCTTGCCGCTGAATTTCGCGCGCAAGGTGGGATCTTGTGTGGCGACCCCCACAGGGCAAGTGTTCAGATGGCACTTGCGCATCATGATGCAGCCCTCGACCACCAGCGGTGCGGTGGCAAAGCCAAATTCATCCGCGCCCAACAGCGCGCCAATCGCCACGTCGCGGCCGGTTTTCATCTGGCCATCGGCCTGCACGCGGATGCGACCGCGCAGGCGATTCAGCACCAGCGTTTGCTGCGTCTCGGCCAGGCCAATCTCCCACGGGCTGCCCGCGTGCTTGATCGACGACCACGGCGATGCCCCGGTGCCGCCGTCATGGCCAGCAATCACCACGTGGTCGCTCTTGCATTTGGCAACGCCCGCGGCAATCGTGCCGACACCAATCTCCGACACCAGCTTCACGCTGATGCTCGAATGCGGCGCGACGTTTTTCAGGTCATGAATCAACTGCGCCAGGTCTTCAATCGAGTAGATGTCGTGATGCGGCGGCGGCGAGATCAAACCCACACCCGGCACGCTGTGGCGCAGGCGGCCAATGTACTCAGACACTTTTCCGCCGGGAAGTTGGCCGCCCTCGCCCGGTTTGGCCCCTTGCGCCATCTTGATCTGGATCTGATCCGC
>JANOMD010000374.1:0-2216 GCA_031420135.1 Rhodoferax sp.
TGACGCGCCCGCAGTCCTCCACCGCCCAGTGTTTGAGTAGTTTGACGAAGCCGGTCTCCACATCCACTTCGACATACGAGGCCTGCACGCCATTGGTGAAAATGAAGGGGAAGTCGCGCTGCGCGTAGTGGCGCGTCAACATCAGCTCGGGCGTGAAACCAGCGGGCAGGGTGTCGGGGCGGTAATAGGCGACACGGCCAAGTTCTGAGAGCGGCAGCAGCGCTTCGCTGCTGGTGGAGTCGATCACCACGCCGTCAATGAGCGCCAGCGTATGCAGGTCGCGCTTCAAAATCACTTCGGCGACTTTGAGGATGTTCGCTCGCAACGCCAACCCGGCTTGCAGCACCGCTTCACCGCCAATGCCCGCCCCGCGTGAAGCCCAGGTGCCGCCGCCGTAGGGCACGGTTTCGGTGTCGCCCGTCACCACGCGAACAGAGGCCATCGGCACGCCCACAGCATCAGCGGCGATCTGCGCAAAGATGGCTTCGGCCCCCTGGCCCTGCTCCCCCACGCTGACCATTACCGCCACGCCGCCGGCCGGCTCCAGGCGGATGGTGGCACCGTCTTGCGCCGAGATGCGGGCACCGCCCACGCCGTAAAACGCGGCACCGGGGTTGGTCAATTCAATCAAGGTGGCGAAGCCGATGCCTCGGTAGACACCTTTGGCGCGCAGTTCTTTCTGTTCGGCCAAGAGCGCGGGGTAGTCCATCAAGGTTTCGATTTTGCGCAGACAGGCTTGGTGTGACAGTATCTCCAGCTTGATACCCGATGCGCCCGTAGCCGGGTACGCATCGTCAGGAATCACGTTGCGTTTGCGAAATTCCAGCGGGTCCATCCCCAGCTTGGCGGCGGCCAGATCGACCAGACCTTCGGTCACGGCGCAGGCAACTGGGTGGCCTACGCCCCGGTACTGGCAGGTCGGTGTTTTGTTGAGGAACACCACGGCGAGTTTGGCGCGGTAGGCTTTGTGTTTGTAGGGGCCACCGGTCAGATTGACGACCTGGTTGCCCTCAATGCCGCTGGTGCGCGGGAACATGGAGAACGGGCCGATACCGGTGACGTCGTCAATCTCAAAGGCCAGAATGTCACCCTCTTTGCTGGCGGCAATGCGGCCTTTGACACGATGCTCACGCGCGTGAATGTCGCTGACGAATGACTCCAGCCGATCCGCCACAAATTTCACCGGGCGTTTGAGCAGGATGGCAATCGCCACGGTGGCAAAATCATCCGGGTAGGCATGCACCTTGATGCCGAACGAGCCACCCACGTCTTTGCAGATCACCCGCACCGAGGCTTCCGGCAGATCAAACTGGCGCGCGTACAGGTCTTGCATCATGTGCGGTGCCTGCTGCGAGTGGTAGACGGTGAGCTGCTTTGACGCCGGGTTGTAGTCGGCAATCTGGCAGCGCGGCTCCAGCGTGACGCCGGTGTGACGGCCAAAGTCGAAGGTGGCTTCTGCGATCACGTCGGCACGGGCAAAGGCATCGTCCACGCCGCCGGTGTCCAGGCTGCGGGCGAAGCACAGGTTGTCGCCCAGCTCGGGGTGAATGATGGGCGTGTTCGCGTCCAGCGCGGTGTTCATGTCCAGCGCAGCGGGCAGGGCCTCCCACTGCACTTGCAGGTGCTGCAAAGCGTCCTCAGCCTCAGCGCGGGTCTTGGCGATGACGGCCACCACCGGCTCACCCTGCCAGCAGGCACGATCCATTGCCATCGGGTATTGCGGCGCAGATTTAATGCCCGCCAGGTGGCTCAGTGTCGCCACCCAGGGTTTGCAAATCGCGGCCAGATCGGCCCCGTCATACACCGCCAGCACGCCCGGCATCATGCGGGCAAAGTCGCGCTCGATGTGGATGATGCGGGCGTGCGCGACCGGCGAGCGCCAGTACACCACGTGCGCCATGCGCGGCAGTTCGATGTCGTCAACATACTGGCCACGGCCTTCGGTCAGGCGTTCGATGTTGGGGCGGGGGATGGAGTGGCCGATGTGCCTGGCGTCTTGTAGCGGCGAGGCCAGTGGCGCGGTCTGAGGGGTGTACGGAGCTTCTGCGCGAGCCAAGGCTTTTTGCATTTCAGGCGTGATGGGTGCGTTCATGGCTTCACTCCTTGCGCTGCTTCACGCCGCGCGGTCAGCACATCACAGATCGCATCCACAATCGCCTGGTAACCGGTGCAGCGGCAGTAGTTGCCCGATATCCACTCACGCACCTGCTCACGCG
>JANOMD010000375.1:0-3038 GCA_031420135.1 Rhodoferax sp.
GTCGCAAAAAATGCACCCCAATAAGGCCAGCCGGCCTGAATCAGCGCCCAGGCGATAAAAGTGCTGAAGGTCGCCATCTCGCCCTGTGCGAAGTTGATGTGGTGTGTGGCCTGGTAAATCATCACCAGCGCGAGGCCAACCGAGCCATAGATGCAGCCATTGGCCAGGCCGGAAAAGATTTGGTGGAGGAAGGCTTCCATGGCTTTATGTTGGTAGGCGGACGCAATTTTTCGACGGGCCGCCCCTAGAAAAATTAGCCCCCTCGGGGGGCAGCGACGACACGAAGTGCGAGAGCGTGGGGGTCATAAAACCAGGCCGGAAAAGATTTGGTGGAGGAAGGCTTCCATAGTGTTGATGCCTTTCTTTTAATAGCCAAGGTACGCTTTGCGCACGGACTCGTCGTTTTTGATTTTTTCGCTCGGGCCGGAAAGCGCCACGCGACCGGTTTCAAGCAGATAGGCATAGTCGGCCAGGTCCAGCGCCAGGCTGGCGTTTTGCTCGACCAGCAGCATGCTGACCTTGTCTTCCTGGTTGATGGTGCGCATGATGCGGAAAATCTCGGCAACGATCAATGGTGCCAGGCCAAACGAGGGCTCATCCAGCAGCAGCAGTTTGGGCCGCAGCATCAACGCACGGCTGATCGCCAGCATTTGCTGCTCACCGCCAGACAAGGTGCCGGCCTGCTGGTGGCGGCGCTGTTTCAGGATGGGAAAGCGGGTGAAGGCTTTTTCCATGTCCAGCATCAGTTCGGCCTTGTTGCCGCGCGAGTAGGCGCCCAGACGCAGGTTCTCTTCGGTGGACAGCGCGGTAAATGTGCCGCGCCCGTCCGGCACGTGCGCCACGCCCATGCGCACCACGCTCTCAGTGGGCTTGCCAACCAGTTGCTGGCCGTCAAACAGGATGCTGCCGCTGGTTTGCACGGTCTGGCACATTGCGCGCAACGTGGTGGTTTTGCCTGCGCCATTGGCACCGAGGATGGCGGTAATGTGGCCGCTCTCCAGTGAAAAACTGACGTCGTGCAACACCTTGGTGGCACCATACGCGGCATTGAGTCCGCTTACTTCAAGCAGCTTTGTCATGCGCGGGGGTTCCCAAATAGGCTTCAATGACATCGGGGTGGCTTTGGATGGCGGCCGGATCGCCCTCAGCGATCTTGCGGCCAAAATTCAAGGCAACGATATGGTCTGACACACCCATCACCAGGCCCATGTGATGTTCGACCAGCAAGACCGTGATCTTGAGGCGGTCGCGGACATCGCGAATCAGCCGCGCCAGTTCGCCCAGCTCGTCATGGTTCAGGCCAGCGGCGGGCTCGTCCAGCATCAGCAACTTGGGGTCGGCCGCAAGTGCGCGTCCAAATTCCACCCGCTTCTGGATGCCAAAGGGAAGGCCGCCCACCGGGCGGTGGCTGAACTGCGTCAGCCCCAGGTAGTCCATGATCTCGGCCGCACGGGTTTGCAAGCGGTGCTCCTCGGCGCGCACACGGGGCAAGCGCAGCGCGCTTGAGGCAAAGCCGCAATGGGAGCGCGAGTGCGCACCGACCATGATGTTTTCGCGCACCGGCATCGAGGCAAACATCGCCAGGTTCTGGAAGGTGCGACCCATCCCCAAGCTGGCGACCTGGTGCGTGGGCGTGGCGGTGATGGATTTGCCTTCAAACAGGATGTCGCCGTTCTGGTAGTTGTAAAGTCGGCTCATGCAGTTGAAGAGGGTAGTTTTACCGGCGCCATTGGGGCCAATCAAGCCGTAGATGCTGCCTTGCGCAACGTCGAAGCTGACTGTGTCCAGCGCGGTGATGCCGCCAAACCTCACAGTGACATCGCGAACGCTCAGAAGCGGGGGCGGTCGGTCGGTCACGTTCAATGTCATAGTTTCAGTGGATAAACCTTGGTGTGAAAGAGTTGCGGCAGTCAAGCCAGGTTGCCGCAGTGGAATGGTAGCCAGCGACTGCCGCCGACTCTACCCGGACATACCCTTGGGTAATCAAGCATGCGCCTTTGGAGTGAGCAGGTAATTCCATTGCTAAATCATTTGTCAAGGGGGTTGCACAATTTAGAAATGGAATAACATGGCGGGCGGCAGGTTTTCCGCCTGCTCAACGGCCTAGTTTTAAGGGAGATTTTCATGCCTGATTCAATGCAAACCATCACGTTGGGCGGCGGCTGCTTCTGGTGCACGGAAGCCGTCTATGTGCGGGTGATGGGCGTCACCGATGTTGAAAGCGGCTACAGCAATGGCCAGGTGGCGCAGCCAAGTTATGAGGACGTTTGCAGCGGGCGCACCGGCTGCAATGAAGTGGTCAAGCTGACCTACGACCCGGCGCAGATCAGTACGCGCGAAATATTGGAAATATTTTTTGTCGTGCACGACGCGACTACTTTGAACCAGCAGGGCAATGACGTTGGCACGCAGTACCGCAGCGGCATCTACTACAGCACTGAGGAACAAAAGCAAGTGGCACTTGACCTTATCAAGGAGATGGGCAGCGGCGGCTTCTTCAGCCGCAAAATCGTCACGGAGGTCGAGCCTTTGGCCAACTATTGGCCGGCTGAAGACTACCACCAGGACTTCTTTGAAAAAAATCCCAACCAAGGCTACTGCATGGCCGTGGCGGGTCCGAAGGTGGCGAAATTTCGCAAGACGTTCAGCCGTTTGGCGAAGCCCTGAGAGCATGGTCGAAGTGAAGACCAAAACACCCGTCAAATACGCGTTGGACATCGTGGTGGTGGAGGGCGAGTTTGCCGTGCTCAACGACGATCCGTTTGGGCTGTATTACCGGATCACGGATGCGGTCAGCGTCAAATAATTGTTGAGGTAGATGTTGAACCGGCCATCGTTCAAGCGGCTATCGCTTAACCCGGTATGGGTGGTGGCGTTCGCCTTGGCGATGCTGTTGGCCCAGGGCTTGGGCGGGTTGCACCGCTCGGCGGGGCAAGTAACGCAGACACACACGCATGCAGCGCAGGCATACGCACACGCCAGTGCTCACCATCACGCGCAGGGGCAGATGGGAGATTTTCTGGGCAAGCTGTTCGCAG
>JANOMD010000376.1:0-6505 GCA_031420135.1 Rhodoferax sp.
GAATACGCGGGCCTGCTGGTCATCAAGGCCTACCTCAAGGCCAAGGGCCAGGCCCATCGCAATATCTGCCTGATCCCCAGCAGCGCGCATGGCACCAACCCGGCCAGTGCCCACATGGCGGGCTTGACGGTGGTGGTGACCGCCTGCGACGCCAATGGCAACGTGGACATGGCGGACCTGAAAGCCAAGTGCGAACAGCACAGTGCCCGCCTGGCCTGCATGATGATCACCTACCCCAGCACCCACGGTGTGTTCGAGACGCAAGTCAAAGAGCTTTGCGCACTGGTGCACAGCCATGGCGGGCGTGTGTACGTGGATGGTGCCAACATGAACGCCCTGGTGGGCGTGGCTGCGCCGGGCGAGTTTGGCGGCGACGTCAGCCACCTCAATCTGCACAAGACGTTTTGCATTCCCCACGGTGGCGGCGGGCCAGGCGTCGGGCCGGTTTGCGTCGTAGCAGATTTGGTGCCTTTTTTGCCAGGGCATGCAACCGGCGGCTTGCCCGTCAACGGCGTGGGGGCCATATCAGCAGCACCCCTTGGCAACGCAGCGGTGTTGCCGATCAGCTGGATGTACTGCCGCATGATGGGGCCGGACGGTTTGCAGCAAGCCACTGAAATCGCCATCCTGAGCGCCAACTACATCAGCGCCCGCCTCAAAGACCATTACCCCACCCTTTATGCCAGCGCAAACGGCCACGTGGCCCACGAATGCATTCTGGACTTGCGCCCCTTGAAGGAAACCAGCGGCGGCGCCACCGGCATCTCCGCTGAAGACGTGGCCAAGCGGTTGATGGACTACGGCTTTCACGCACCGACGCTGAGCTTCCCCGTGCCCGGCACGCTGATGGTGGAACCCACCGAGAGCGAAACGCTGGATGAACTGGACCGCTTCATCCACGCCATGATCGCGATCCGCGAGGAGATTCGAAAAGTTGAAAGTGGCGAATGGCCGCAGCACAACAACCCGCTGAAACACGCGCCGCACACCGCCGCCAGTTTGATGGGCGCCGAATGGAATCGCCCCTATTCGCGAGAAACAGCTGCCTTCCCGCTCGCCAGTTTGAAACAGGTCAAGTACTGGCCGCCGGTGGGCCGGGTAGACAACGTCTATGGCGACCGCAACCTGTTTTGCAGTTGTGTCCCGGTGGCAGACTACGCCTGATTTTCGGAAATTATTTCATATCACGGGCGATATCAAAACCGAAAAACAGGCATTCAAATCGGTGTTTTTGTGCATTTTATTGATGAAATACAGCTCTAGCTCTCGTATTATATATATAGTTTGCTATCTATTTTTAATAAACTGAAAGTACGACAAAGCCTACTCGCCGACTCGCGCGCGAAGCGCCTTGGTTTCAGAGCGTTGGCTTTTGCCCTCCAGCCGCCGCTGGCGGGAACCAAACGTCGGCTTGCTCGCGCGGCGCACCCGCGGTGGTGTCGCCACGCTGTTAACCAGTTCATGCAGCCGCGCAAAAGCATCCAGCTTGTTGGCATCCTGCGTGCGATGGCTTTGCGCCTTTAACACCAGCACGCCCTGGTTCGTAATGCGGCTGTCGCGCAGCGCCAGCAACCGCCCCTTGACGTCATCGGGCAGACTGGATGCGACAATGTCAAAGCGCAGGTGGATGGCGCTGGACACCTTGTTGACGTTTTGACCGCCCGCGCCCTGGGCACGAATGGCAGTGATGCCTACTTCGGCTTCCTTGATGTCAAACGGGCTGGCGCGGGTCATGCCCGATTGTTGCAGGTCTGGGCACCCCAACCGGTTCAACTGAGTCTCTGTGAGCGCCGCCTTTCACACCCAATGGCACCGGACTACAGCGGCGCAGAATTGAAAGCACAATTGGGTCCGTGTCATGATCGACACATCCATAAGCCATCCATCTGAAAATTCCATGTCTGACGCTGACGATCTAGCCACTATGTTGGCGGTGCGCCGCAAACCCGAAGCCGACCGGGCCGCCATAGACGCGTTCATTTTTGCGCGCTTTGGCAAGCCGATGGCGGTGATGTTCACTGACCTGGTCGGCTTTTCACGGCGCGTTGAGGACTTTGGCATCCTGCATTTTCTGCAGTTGATCCAGGAGTCAGAAGCCCTGTTGCTGCCGTTGATCGAGCAGCATCAAGGCACCTGCCTGAAACGCGAAGGCGACTCAATTTTGGCCATTTTCGAGCAGCCTGCCAATGCGCTCGCCGCTGCATTGGCCATGGTGCAGGCCACCCAGACCCTGAACCCGCAGCGTGTGCCTGAGGAACGCATTGAAATCTGCATTGGCTTGGGGCAAGGTGAAGTGCTGCTGATTGACGGCAAGGATGTCTGGGGTTCCGAAGTGAACGCCGCCTCCAAACTGGGCGAGGAAATGGCCGTGGGCGGCGAGGTGCTGGCCACCGAGGCATTTCGGCAGGCGCTGCCGGATGCGCCATTTTCCGAGTACGGCGTGCTGTTCGGCACCCAACCGGCGTTTCGCTGGACCGGCGACGCGCCGGTGATGCCAGAGTCACGCTATTGATGGCCGGGCACAGGCTGGCGCGGCGGGTGTTGCGCGGGGCAACGGGATCGTCGGCTTGAAAACCAAATACTTTCTGCAACTGGTGGGCCTGTCCGCCCTGTGGAGTTCGTCCTTCATGCTGCTGCGCATCACCAGCCCGCTGTTGGGTCCGAACGTGCTGTCAGCACTGCGCCTGGGTCTGGCCACCATCACCCTGGCCATCATCATGCGTGCCATGCGCTACCGCTGGCCCTGGGGACACTGGCGAGAAATCGCGCTGCTGGGGTTGCTGTCGGTTGCCGCGCCCTTCCTGCTGTATAGCTGGGCGGCACTGCACCTGCCAGCCGGGTACAGCGCGCTGCTGAATTCGACCGCCGTGATGTTTGGCACCTTTTCCGCCGCCTGGCTCAAGGAAGACACGCTGACCCCGCGCAAGGTGCTGGGATGCATTTGCGGCTTTGCCGGGGTGGCGCTGATCGTGCAGCTTGGGCCGGTGCAGCCCACACCTGTGGTCATGCTGGCGGCCCTGGCCTGCATCACGGCGGCGGCGGCGTTCGGAGTTTCAGCCTCGCTCATGAAGCGCGCCATTTCACGCATGCAGCCGCTGCAAATCGCCGCTGGCATCCACGCTGCCTCGTTTGTGGTGCTGCTGCCGGGCGCCGTCTACACCTGGCCGCAAGCGCATTTCACGCCCGGCGCGCTGGCGGCAGTGACGTTGATGGGCGTGGTGGTGTCCGGCCTGGCGTACTGGCAGCACCTGCGCATCATGGTGCACGTCACACCCGTGGCCGCGATGAGCCCGATGTTCATGATCCCGGTTTTTGGCGTCGCGTGGGGCCATGTTTTTCTGGACGAGCCACTGAGCTCAGGCATCTACTCCGGTGGCGCGCTGGTCCTGCTGGCCAGCGCATTGGTCAGCGGCTTCAACCCCTGGCGCAAGGTGGTGGATGCCTTGAGCCCGAAGCCCTGAGCAATTGATGGTCTGGCCATCTCTTTGGCTTGTTTTGATGCCAATGATGGAATTAATTGCGCCTAGTTCCCGTACTATATAGATAGTACGATATCTATTTTATAGCAAACTAAGTCAAGCTGCGCCGCACTGCCTCGACATCCGGCGTACTCACCCGCACATCGCCGCATTGGGCGCGGTGGCGCAGCGCGTGCTCCATCACCACCAAGGCCAGCATGGCTTCCAGAATGGGCGTGGCGCGGATGCCAACGCAGGGGTCGTGGCGGCCCTTGGTCATCACGTCAACCGGGTTGCCATTGACATCGATCGACTCGCGCGGCGTGATGATGGAACTGGTAGGCTTGATCGCCACCGACACCTCCAGATCCTGCCCGGTGCTGATGCCGCCCAGCACGCCGCCCGCGTTGTTGGATTTGAATCCGCTGGGCGACGGTGAATCGCCATGGGTGGTGCCGCGCTGTGCCACGCTGGCAAAGCCCGCGCCAATTTCCACACCCTTGACGGCGTTGACGCCCATCATGGCCCAGGCAATGTCGGCATCGAGCTTGTCGAACAGTGGCTCACCCAGCCCCACGGGCACGCTGGTTGCCACGACGCGGATGCGCGCGCCGCAAGAGTCGCCGGCCTTGCGAAGCGCATCCATATAGTCCTCCAGCGCCTGCACATTGGCGACTGGGGCAAAAAACGGGTTGTGCGGCACGTGGTCCCAGGATTCAAAGCCGATGCTTTGATCACCAATCTGGGTCATGCAGCCCTTGAATTGGGTGCCGTATTTCTCGAACAGCCACTTCTTGGCCACAGCGCCTGCCGCGACCATGGGCGCGGTCAGGCGTGCAGACGCCCGACCGCCGCCGCGTGGGTCACGCAGGCCGTATTTGTGCAGGTAGGTGTAGTCGGCGTGGCCGGGCCTGAACGATTGCAGGATGTTGCCGTAGTCTTTGCTGCGCTGGTCGGTGTTTTTGATCAGCAGGCAAATCGGCGTGCCGGTGGTTTTGCCTTCATACACACCGCTCAATATTTCCACCGCATCCGGCTCGTTGCGCTGCGTCACGTGGCGGCTGGTGCCGGGGCGGCGGCGGTCCAGATCACCCTGGATGTCGGCCTCGCTCAAGGCCATGCCCGGTGGGCAGCCGTCAATCACACAGCCAATCGCCGGGCCGTGGGATTCACCGAAGTTGGTGACAGCGAAAAGATTGCCGAAAGTATTGCCACTCATAGTTTTTGATTATCCCCGAGCGCCACGTCACTGCGCGGTGCTCAATTTCTGCCACTTGGCGTGGTATTCAACACCGACGCGGTAGCTGCCTTGCTGCACCCGCAGGGTGGTGGCCAAATCAACGCCATAACCGCCTCCCATGGCGAAGGCCAGCGGGATGCGCCGCTGAAACGCCCAGTCCATCACGCGGCGATCCCGCGCCTCCAGGCCGTCATAGCTGAGCTTCAAGCGACCGAGCCGATCACCCTCGTGCGGATCAGCACCTGCCAGGTACAGCACCAAGTCCGGTTGAAAGCGCTGCGCCAGGGCGTGAAGTGCATGCTCCAGCGCTTCCAGATATGCGGCATCTTGGCAGCCATCAGGCAAGTCCACATCAAGGCTGCTGGCCTCTTTGCGAAACGGGAAATTGCGCGCACCATGAATCGACAGGGTGAATACCGAATCGTCATCGCGAAAGATACGGGCGGTGCCATTGCCCTGATGCACATCCAGATCAATGATGGCCACTTGCAGCGGCTGGCGTAAATGTCGATGTTGTCTGGCCCACTCGGTCTGCATCAAACGCGCGGTGACCGCGAAGTCGTTGAACACGCAAAACCCGCTGCCCCTGTCTGCATAACTATGATGCGTGCCGCCTGCGAGGTTGGCCCCAAGCCCGGCAGGTCGGCCCGAAACCAGCCCAAGACTGACGCGCGCCGCTTCAATGCTGGCACCGACCGAACGCCGCGCCCGCTCGGCCATTGCCAAGCTCCACGGGAAGCCGATCTCGCGCATCGCGCTGGGCAAAATGTTGCCTGAGCTGATGGCGTGAATGTAGCCTGGCGTGTGGCAAAGCGCGAGTTGGCCGTCAGTGGCGGCTGGGGCGACTTGCAGTTGAACCTGCGGCAGTGCTTGCGTCAGCCAGTCGCGCAGCAGCGCGTACTTGCGCATCGGAAAGCGATGGCCCTCGGGCAGCGGCAGTACAAACTGGTCGGCGTAGAAGGCTTGCATGGGGCTTGAAAAGTTCCAATCCTTTTCGAGCTACCCATTCTCATCCTCGTCCCCCGCCCGCCCGCCGCGAATATAGGCCTTGAGCATTTTGTTCTCGAAGTTCTGGCTGTCCACCACGGCCTTGGCCACGTCGTAGAAACTGATGACACCCATCAGCACCATCTTGTCCACCACCGGCATGTAGCGTGAATGGCGCAGCAGCATCATGCGGCGTACTTCGTCAAGCTCAGTCTCCATGGTGCAGGTCAAGGGGCCGTCGTCCATGGCCTTCCAGACCGTGGTGGTTCCCACACTGCCGCCATTTTTCACGATGGTCTGGATCACCTCTCGGAAGGTCAGCATGCCCACCACTTTGCCCTGTGACATGACCACCAGCGAACCGATGTCGTTGTCGGCCATATCGCCCATCGCCTTTGACAGCAGGTCTTCAGGTGTGGCGGTGTAAAGCGTGCCGCCCTTGACGCGCAAAATATCGCTGACTTTCATGGTCTCTCCTTGTCGCTCCGCAGAGCATGGGGCTTGCTGACCCCAATATAGCTCACAATGCCAAAGCATCTGCTTTTGATCCTCGGCCAAAATTCAATCCTGGAGGCTCCATGCCCGGCTATTCTGACCCCGGCTTTGACACCCTGGCGCTGCATGCGGGCGCTGCGCCTGACCCCGCGACGGGTGCCAGGGCAGTGCCCATCCACCTGACCACCTCGTTTGTATTTGAATCCAGTGAACACGCCCGCTCGCTGTTCAATCTGGAGCGTGCCGGCCATGTGTACTCGCGCATCAGCAACCCGACCAACGCAGTTCTGGAGCAGCGTGTGGCCGCGCTGGAAGGCGGTATCGG
>JANOMD010000377.1:0-6570 GCA_031420135.1 Rhodoferax sp.
GCCCTGCTGTCGGATGCGCTGCTGGCGGCCGAGGCGCTGGGTGCTGACAGCGGTTACACCGACAACGCGCTTGACTTCGCGCTGATGCAGTATCCGCGCAACGCCCAGGCACACTGGGCCGCCTTCACGCCCGCGAAGGGCCAGGACCTGCGCGGTGTGGTCGCTGTGGCAGCGCATGCACCCGGTGCATTGCAAGCCATTGACGGCGCCACCCCGCTGGCGGGATTGTTCGTTGATGAGTGGATGGAAACCATTCCGTCTGATGAAGAAACCACCGGATTGGGGTTCCACTTTGATGCGCCTGGTGCCCGCCCGCCACAGAGCATCTTGCTGGCCGTGCCGGCTGATCCTGGCGTTGACCATTGGACGCTGGACAGCCTGCTGGCCACGGTGAATGAGGCGATGGCACTGACCCGCCTGCGCGCGGTGCGTCCGCAAGACCTCAAAGGGCTGGGCCTGCTGCTGCCAGGGCTGTTTCTGTCAAACAATTTCAAGCAGGATGTGCCATCGGTTGATTTTGGCAAGATGGTTGCCAAGGCGCTGGTGGAGCTGCGCGTGGCCAGCAACGTGGGCAGTGGCAACGCCACCATGGCGATGGGCACAACCCAGTTCACCAAGTAGGTCGGTCAGGACAAGTCCAAAAAAGGGAAAGCAACATGGCCACGCTCTCACTCTCTGCCGCCCGCGTCACCGTTGCAACCGCGCTGGTTGCACGCCCGGACCCATCGCATACGGTCTGGTCCCGGCTTGAACCGCTGCCCACCAGCGACGATGTGTCCGAAAGCCTGCAGGCACGCGTCGCCGATCCGCTGTGGATGCTGGCGCGCCAATGGCAGTTCAATGAATTCCAGGGCGAAGACGCAGGCAGTCCGATCAAAGTTGCCTTGGCCACAGTGGGTCTGCCAGTCTCGTCACTGTTGCACCAGAGCGATGCTGTGGGCGCCGTCGCTTTGCCGCCCGGTGCCGCGCCCCTGGAAGCGCTGGTGGAGCACGAGCAGGTGCTGTCGGTGCACCCCAAACTCAATGCCCAGGCAGGCCAGCAGTTGATGCGCCGCTTGCGCGCTGCTGGCCTGAACCATGTCGCAAGGTCATTGCTGGTGAAATTTCCGGCCACTCTGCCCGCACCCGATGATGCCGCCGCTGACAATGCCGGCTTCGTCTGGAACGCGCTGCTCAACCAACGCGCCATTGATGCGCTGGCGCTCTCAGCTGCACTGAAGGCATTGCCGGACCGGGCCGCGCTGGATGCCTTTTCTGCCGACTTCGGTGTGCTGGCCACGCAGACCCGGGCCTTTGGCGATCTGGTGCAGCACTGGCTCGGC
The DNA here is from genome assembly GCA_031420135.1 of Rhodoferax sp. Taxonomy (GTDB): domain Bacteria; phylum Pseudomonadota; class Gammaproteobacteria; order Burkholderiales; family Burkholderiaceae_C; genus JANYCG01. The sequence goes on from JANOMD010000377.1 coordinate 1,323, forward strand.
TGGCTTGATGAGCTGGCCCTGAATGGCACCGCCAAAGGTGCCAGCCCGTACTGGGATCCGCACCGCCTTGAGTACCGTTTTGCGCTGGGCGCGCAAGGCGCCGGGGCACCCGTGCGCCTGGTGGCTGATGAATACACCGATGGCCGGCTGGACTGGCACACGTTCGAGCTGGGTGTGGCGGCCAATGCATTGCCGGGCGCCAGCGAAGCGTTTGAAGTCTCGCCGAAGCGCGACCCGATGCCCACCACAGCGCGCTACCCTGGCATGCCGGCCGACCGTTACTGGGAGTTCGAAGATGGCCGGGTCAACTTCGGCATGCTGGGGGCCGCCAAGAGCGATTTGACGCGCCTCGCCGTGCTGGAATACGCCCTGGTGTTTGGCAACGACTGGTTCACACTGCCGCTGACCCTGCCCACCAACGCGCTGTACCGTATCAGCAAATTTGACGTGCTGGACAACTTCGGCATCACGCTGCCAATCCCGGCGGCGGGCTGGAACATGTTCGAGATGACCGTGCAGCCCGGCGCGCCGGTCCAGCAGCTCAATGACGCGCTGTACCTTTGCCCCGCGCTCAATCCGTTGCAAGGCCCGCCGCTGGAACATGTGATGATGATGCGCGACGAAATGGCCAACCTGGTGTGGGGCATCGAAAAGCGCGTTCAGGGCAGTTCGGGCGAGCCGATTGACCGCAAGTTTGAAAGCACGCGGCTGTCCACATCGCAAACCTTGCGCCCTATGGTCAATGCAGATGCCGAACCCGGCTTGCCGGTGGGTGCCGGTGCTTTGTTGTCATACCGCCTGCAAACGCCGGTGGCCGCCAACTGGGTGCCTTTTTTGCCGGTGCGAAAGGCCGGTGCCACACCCGCCCACTGGTCGATCCAGTTGCAGCGTGGTGTGGTCACGCACTACTACCAGGTCACCGAAACCCGTCTGCTGGACCCAGTCAACGCCGGTTACGCCGCTTTCATCACCCGCATGCGAAGCAACAGTTTTGTAGAAATCACGGCCGTCCAGGGCGCACCCGACAACCAGTTGCAGGGTTTCATGTTTCACCCCAGGGGAAGCCTGCTGCGGCTGGACCCGAACGTCGATGTCAAGAGCGACTACCTGCGGGTGGAGGAAGAGGAAGTTCCCCGCGACGGCATTGAAATGAAGCGCCAGTTCAACTATGCCCGCGACTCGAAAGGCCGCGCGCTGTTGTGGATCGGGCGCAGCAAAACCACAGGACGCGGCGAAGGTGCCAGTGGCCTTAAATTTGATGTCGTCTCACGCGGGAAGGTGTGAAATTTCAACCGACGCCCTGAACTCTGCTGATGGACTCGCGCGAAAATGCTAGTATTTATATAGCATAGTATCTATATAACATGAGAGCTAGAGGCCTATTTTACCCATTTTTTTCGGATTTCGGTGGTTTTTGGGGCTAAAAATTAACCTTTAGGTTAATTTTTAGCCTGAAGTTCCTCCCCTTTTTCAGCCACTGCCTGGCCCGCACGGCGCACAAGCTCTACCCCTACCTGCTGCGCGGCGTGCCGGTGCTGTGGCCCAACCAGGTCTGGAGCACCGACATCACCTGCATCCGCCTGGCGCACGGGTTTGCCTACTTGGTGGCCATCATTGACTGGTACTCGCGGCGGGTATTTTTTCAGGTGTACCGTGTGGCCACCACCTCAAGAGGCGAGGGCTTGATCTTCGAGCCCATCCCCGCGCAGCCAAAGGCCTCAAAGCGCGCTTTCACAATGCCGCGCGCGGCGTTCTTGGCGGCTGCCAGTGCCTTGCGCGGGTCAAACTCGCTGGGCTGCTGGGCAAACACGCGGCGCATGGCACCTGTCATGGCCAGGCGGATGTCGGTGTCAATGTTGATCTTGCGCACCCCGGTTTTGATGCCGCGCTGAATTTCTTCCACCGGCACGCCATAGGTTTCTTTGATGTCGCCACCGAACTGGCGAATGATCTGCAGCCACTCCTGCGGTACGCTGCTGGAGCCGTGCATCACCAAATGGGTGTTGGGGATTTGCGCATGGATGGCCGCGATACGGTCCATCGCCAAAATGTCGCCTGTGGGCTTGCGGGTGAATTTGTAGGCGCCGTGGCTGGTGCCAATGGCAATCGCCAGTGCATCAACCCCCGTTTTCCGTACAAAGTCTTTGGCTTGCACCGGGTCGGTCAGCATCATGTCGTGGGTCAGTTTGCCCACTGCGCCAATGCCGTCTTCTTCACCTGCGTCGCCGGTCTCCAGCGAGCCCAGGCAACCCAGTTCGCCTTCGACTGACACGCCGATGGGGTGGGACATCTCGCAGACTTTGCGGGTCACTTCCACGTTGTATTCGTAGCTGGAGGGTGTTTTTCCGTCCGCCATCAAAGAACCGTCCATCATCACGCTGGTAAAGCCCGAGTGGATGGACTGCTGGCACACCACTGCCGAGGTGCCATGGTCTTGGTGTACCACCACCGGAATGTCGGGGTGCGACTCAACGGCGGCCAGCATCATGTGGCGCAGATACGCCTCGCCAGCGTACTTGCGCGCGCCTGCAGAGGCTTGCAAGATGACCGGGCTGTCGGTCTCTTGCGCAGCCTCCATGATGGCAATGATTTGCTCCAGGTTATTGACGTTGAAGGCGGGCACGCCGTAGCTGTTTTCAGCAGCGTGGTCTAGCACTTGACGAAGGGAAACAAAAGCCATGGCAAATCCTAAAATTTAAACAAAATATGTTTGTAAGTCAATAAAATTCGCCGTAACAAGCTATGAACTTTATAGCTATTTGCGGCGCTGCACGTTACTGCAAAATTTCAAATGCAGGCAGGGTTTTGCCTTCCTTTGATGGTCATAGGGAGTCCTGGTTAAATATTATTTTGGAGCTGGTGCAAGAGCGCTGAAAAATCGGGAATCAGGCGGTCTGGGTGACTGTCTTCAATCTTGGCTCCCATGTTGTAGCCATAGGGCAATGCCCACACGGCTATCCCCGCATTTCTTGCGGTGGCGATGTCTATCGACGAGTCACCTACAAACAAGCAGCGGTCAGGCACCACGTCAAACTGCTCCATGCAAGCCCAGATGCCATTGGGCTTGGGTTTTTTGGTGGGCAAGCTATCTCCAGAGATGACTCTGTCAAACGCGTCCTGTAAACCATGCACTTTCAAAACAGTTTGCGTGTACTGTCCTTCCTTGTTGGTGACTACGGCCAGCTTGATGCCTGCCAGGCGCAGCGCCTGCAAAGTCTCACGCACATGCGGGTACAAGCTGCTGCGTGTGCCGCAGCGTTTTCGGTAGTTGGCAGAAAACTCCAGCTCAATGAGCTTCATGCTGTCTGCCACACGAACAGCCGCTGGGTTTGTGTTGCTGGTATGCGCAAGGGCCTGAATCAATAACTCGCGCGTGCCATGGCCAATCCAGTCATCCACTTGCTTTTGAGTGACTGCGGGTAGTTCGAACCGTGTCAGTGTGTCGCTAACCGCGTCAAAAATCTCAGGCGCGGTTTCGATCAAGGTGCCATCCAGATCGAACATCACCAGGCCATAGGAAAATATTGGCTTCATGGCAGCTTCCATCAGTTGTAGGAAAGCTCTATGGAGTCATGGGTTTTGGCTGTCACCCTTCTGCTTGCGCGGTGTACCAATATCTTGGCTGCATCGACGATGCGCTGGGTGGAGATGCCAAAGTGCTGGTACAGGTCTTTGGCGGGCGCAGATTCACCGAACGAGTCAATGCCAATCACCACCCCAGAACGCCCCACGTACTTACGCCAAAAATCAGGATGCGCAGCCTCAATGGCGATGGCAGGTAGTGACTGGGGAATCACTGCGTTTTGATACGCCTCGGACTGCCTGTCAAACACATTGGTACACGGCATGGACACCACCCGCGCTGCAATGCCTGCACTGGCCAGCAAAGCCTGCGCCTCCATCGCCATATGCAACTCAGAACCCGTACCCATGATGACGACTTGCGGGTTGTCTATGTCGCTCAAGATGTAGCCACCCTTGCGAATGGAGTCTGCCATCTTCGGATCAGCCGCCAACTGCGGCAGGTTTTGCCGGGACAAGGCCAACGCGCTCGGCCCGTTGCTGCGTTCTACGGCGCAGGCCCAGGCTACCGCGGTTTCCAGGCTATCAGCCGGTCGCCACACGTCCAGCCCCGGAATGATGCGCAGGCTGGGCACATGCTCCACACTTTGGTGGGTAGGGCCATCTTCGCCCAGACCAATCGAGTCGTGGGTAAACACATGAATCACGCGCCGCTTCATCAGCGCGGCCATGCGAATTGCGTTGCGCGAATAGTCGCTGAAGGTCAGGAATGTGCCGCCGTACGGAATGTAGCCACCATGCAGGGCCATGCCATTCATGATGGCGGCCATGCCGAATTCGCGCACACCATACGACAGATGGTTACCCCATGTGTCGCGACCTGCCTTGGTGCAGCCCTTGAAGTTGGTCAGGTTGGAGCCCGTCAGGTCGGCACTGCCACCAAAAAATTCGGGTAGCAGCGGTGCCAGCGCATCCAGCGCGTTCTGGCTGGCTTTGCGTGTGGCAACGGCATCAGGTTTGGCGGCAATGGCTTTGAACACACCCGCCAAGTGCGCGTTGTAGCCAGTACTCAAGCGACCATGAATACGGCGCTCCAGCTCGGCGGCATCCTCAGGGTAGTGGGTGCGGTAGGCTTCAAATTTTTCGCGCCATGCGCGTTCAGTTTTGATGCCACGCTCGCGCGCGTCCCATGCGGCTGCAATGTCTGGTGGAATCACAAATGGCGGGTGTGTCCAGCCCAGCGCATCGCGGGTGGCCTGCACCTCGGCAGCGCCCAGTGCAGCGCCATGGACATCGTGCGTGCCCGCCTTGTTGGGCGAGCCTTGGCCGATCACCGTTTTACAACAGATCATGGTGGGGCGGCCTTTTGGGTCGCAGGCTTGTGTACGCGCCTGTGCAATAGCGGCGTTGACGGCGTTGGCATCATGGCCATCCACATTGGCTATGACATTCCAGCCATAGGACTCAAAGCGCTTGGGCGTGTCGTCGGTAAACCAGCCCTCTACATGGCCGTCAATCGAGATGCCGTTGTCGTCATACAGCGCGATCAGTTTGGACAGGCGCATGGTGCCCGCAAATGAACAGGCCTCGTGGCTGATGCCCTCCATCAGGCATCCATCACCCAAGAACACATAGGTAAAGTGATCCACCACGTTATGGGTTTGTCCGTCTTTACGGCGATTGAATTCAGCAGCCAACTGCTTTTCTGCCAAGGCCATGCCTACCG
>JANOMD010000378.1:0-6673 GCA_031420135.1 Rhodoferax sp.
ACGACATACACGTTAAGCCCCACCGGCGGCGCCAGCAGGCCAAAGCCGACCGTCATCAGCACCATGATGCCAAACCAGATCGCCACCGACTCTGCGGGCATGCCAAAGTCAAGCCCCATGACCATCGGGAAGAAGATGGGAATGGTCAGCAGAATCATGGACAGCTCGTCCATCACGGCGCCCAGCACCACGTAAAACAGCAAAATGGCCGACACCACCATCAGTGGCGCCAGGCCCCAACCCAGCACCACGCTGCTCATTTGCGCGGGCACCTGCGTCAGTGCCAGCGCGGAGTTCATGATGTCTGCGCCCAGAAAAATCATGAAGATCATGGCCGAGCCTTCCGCCGTGGCATAGAAGCTGGCCTTGAGCTTGTCCAGCGTCAACTCACGCTTGAGCAAGGCGGCAATGAAGGTCGATGCCGCGCCCACCGCAGCGCCTTCGGTGGGCGTGAACAGCCCGCCATAAATGCCGCCGAACACAATCACAAACACGACACCGATGGGCACCACACCCACCAGGGTTTGCAGCGTGATTTTCTCGCCGATGAAGTCGCTTTCAGGCGCCTGGCCGGGTACCAGCCGCACGTAAATCGCGATGGCGAGCATATAACCAAGCATGGCGATGATGCCGGGCACCATCGCCGCCGCGAACAGCTTGGCAATGTTTTGCTCGGTCAAAATGGCGTAAATCACCAGTGGCACCGAGGGTGGAATCAGAATGCCCAGCGTGCCGCCAGCGGCCAGGGTGCCGGTGGACAGCCGCCCCGAATACCCGTGGCGCTTCATCTCTGGCAAGGCTACCGAGGTGATGGTGGCGGCCGTGGCCACCGACGAGCCGCAGATCGAGCCAAACGCCGCGCTGGCCAGCACGGCAGCCATCGCCAAACCGCCCTTGAAGCGTGACATGACCGCGCTGGCAAAGCCAAAAAGTGCTTTGGAGATGCCACCTTGCGTGGCGAAATTACCCATCAAGATGAACAGCGGTATGACCGACAGGTCGTAGCTGGCGAAACGCGCAAAGGCCTGGGTGTTGAGAAAGTTGCTCAAGGGGCTCCAGCCGGCCTGGGCCACATAACCCACGCAACCGGCAGTAAACATGGCGACGGCAATCGGTGTGCGCAACGCCATCAGCAGCAGCATGATGGCAAAAATGGCCAGGGCAAGCATCAGCGGGCTCATGCTGGCGCCTGTGCATTTGAGCCTAGAACGGCTTGCCAAAGCGCGATGATGGCCGTCAGCGCAATCGGTGGCACCATGACAGCGTAGACGATCCACTCCGGGAAGCCCAGCATCATGGTGCCCGACTGGTTGCCAAAGGCATTCAGCCCGCCGACGGTCGTGCGCCAGGCCATCAGCCCGAGGGCGATGGCCAGCAGCAAGGCGCCAAATTGATCCAGCCACGCATTGGTTTGCGAACTGGCCCGCGCCGTGAAAAAATCAACGATGATGTTGCCCCGGCGCAATTGGCACCAGGGCAAAAAAAGTGCGATAGCGGCACCGGCCACCACGCCCGTCAACTCAAAATCACCCGCAAGCGTCACGCCAACCGTGTTGCGCCCGATCAGGCTGGCGCAGGTCATCAGGGTGATGGCGGTAAGCAACACACCCGCAAGAATGGCGCAAAATTTCGCCAGCAGTTCAAGGGTTCGCAAGGGAGGCCTCTTTTGTTGTTCGGGTGTCATCAACGGACGGTGGCACAATTCTATGCGGCAGCGAAAGCCGCTTGGCTGGTCTTGAGGCGACCGTCAACCGCAATCGACTATCCCAAATTCATGCCTCGAAGGAGCAGGCCATGCAAGCATCCGTAAGCGCCGATCTGGCGCAGCTACCCGCCATAGAGCGCCTGCAATTGGCGCAAGACCTGATCGCCAGCGTGACAAGTGAGCAAGAAGGCTTTGTGCCCAGCGACGCGCACCGGCTCGCCGCGAAAGAACGCTTGGCGTATTACTTGGCGCATCCTCACGAGCCGACGCTGACGCTGGGTCAAATACGGGCATCGCTCGGGCTGGATTAGTGGTTTATCGTGTTCGGTACACGCAGTTGGCTGCGCGTGAGGTGCGCGACGCTTACAACTGGTACCACGAACAGGCGGGAGAACGCATTGCCTCCCGCTTTATGGACGAGATCGCCCGTGGCGAAGGCCATTTGTGCCACAACCCACATCTTTACCAACGCATTGAAGGCGAAGTTCGGCACCTGGTTTTGCGCCGCTACCCATACGCCCTGATTTACGCGATAGCGGGCGATGTCGTGCAGGTGCTGGGTTGTTTTCACAGCCGCCGCGAGCCCATGGCCTTGGCAGATTGGCTGATGCGGGGCGATTCTGCGCCACTGCCCGACGCTGACCTGTATTGAGGCGGTCGAATCATTTTGGTAGGTCGGAGGCAGCTATTTTTTGAGCCTGACACGGTACTTGGGAAATTTTCAACGCCGACGCGACAAGTGTCGAAGCAGTTACAAAAAGCGCGATGCTTGGCTCAGCCCACCCGCACCGTCAAGCTTCCCAGCCACGCCAACGCCTCCAGCACCTACATCAGGCCACCTTGACCGTGATCGACGTCAGCCCGGTCACGCCGCCGTACAGGGTGTCGCCAGCCACCACCGCGTTGACACCTTCTGGAGTGCCAGAGTAAATCAGGTCACCGGGCTGGAGTTCCCACGCGGCTGAAATGTGCTCGATGATTTCGCCGATGTTCCAGATCAGTTTGGAGACATTGCTGCGCTGGCGGTCTTTGCCGTTGACCTGCACAAAGATCTCGGCGTTGGCTACATCCCCGGCAGCGGCGACCGGGGTAATGGGTCCCAGGGGTGCGCTCTGGTCGAACGCCTTGCCAATGCACCACGGGCGGCCCAGTTTTTTCATTTCGCCCTGCAAGTCGCGGCGCGTCATGTCCAGGCCCACGCCATAGCCGTAGATGTGCTGCTGCGCATCCGCCGCCTTGATGTTTTTGCCCGCTTTGCCAATCGCCACCACCAGTTCAATTTCGTGGTGAAAATCCTTGGTCAGGCTGGGGTAGTTGATGGTGGCGGCCTCGTTCGCTTTGACCACTACCACCGCATCTGCCGGTTTCAGGAAGAAAAAAGGCGCCTCACGCCCGGTGAATCCCATCTCCTTGGCGTGCTCCACATAATTGCGCCCCACGCAATAGACGCGGCGCACTGGAAAACGGCCGGTCTGCCCAACGACGGGAACGGATACCTGTGAGGGCGCTGAAATGACAAAACTCATGCGAATCTCTCTTCCTTGAAAATACCCAATGCCTGATGCACCGGGCGGTCTGAAAAACTGAACAACACACAACCCGCTAGCGACTCAAGGCGCAGTGTCTGCCACGCCGGCACCACAAAGTGGTCGCGCGCGGCAAAGTCAAATCGTACTGAGCCGTGGGCGCTGTCGATGTACGCAGTTCCCCCGCCTTCGACCACGCTGAACACCGCGCCGTCGGTTTGCCGATAGGGCTTGCCGCAAAACCCGGGCGGCAGGCGCTGCATGAAGGTTGCCATGGTCGGCATGGGCGAGCCACCCGTTAGCGGGTTGAGGTAACGCAGCTTGATGCCGTCCCAGGGGTCAATGGGCGCATCGCGCTCGAGCTGATGCAGCGCTTCACGGCTGCGCTCGTAGGGGTAGCTGAAAATTGGCGAGGTTTGCCCAAACGGAGCCGCACCACGCACCGGTGCCATGTTGTGTCCATAGCGCGCGAAGCTGCTGCCTTCGGCTTTCGAGACCGACTGCGTTTTGTCAGTGGCGTTCTCGGCAAAGCCGGCATCCAGAAAGCGAATCATGGGGATGTCCAGTCCATCAAGCCAGACCACTGGTTCGCTGCCCTCACAACCATGGTCATCAGGAGAACCAAGGCCCGGGTGTCCATGGTCGTGCCAGGTCCAGCTGGGTGTGATGATGAAGTCGCCGGGGCGCATGCTGGTGCGCTCGCCATCGACGGCGGTGTAAGCGCCTGAGCCTTCCACGATGAAACGCAAAGCGCTTTGGGTATGTCGGTGCGCCGGCGCCACCTCGCCCGGCATGATGAGTTGCAAACCGGCATACAAAGACTGGGTGATGCTGGACTGGCCTTTGAGCGCCGGGTTTTCCATGATCAGCACACGGCGCACCGCCTCTTCAGCGGTGATCGCCTGGCCCGCACGCATCAAGTAGGGACGAACCTGCTGGTATTTCCAAAGCGTGGCAACGCAGGGCGACGCCGGCTGCCGCGGCACCAGCGCGTGCAGAACTTCCCACAGCGGTGTCAGGTTCAATGGTGCCATGTCCTGGTACAGGGCCTGGCGCTCCACCTGCGCATTCAAGGCTGTAGACTCAATGGTGTTGGCTGCGTTCATGGATTCTCCTTGTCAGGTAAGGACAGGCAATCTGGCGCAGTGACGCCCCCGAATGCCCCCGAATGCTTCGAAAAGGGCGCTGATGGTTCAATCCGACTTGGCGATGAGCTCAAAGTGTTCCACCGTCGGCGGGCCATTGAAAAACGGTCCCACAATCGCCCGCCACTGCACAAACAGCGGGCCGCTGCGGAAGTCCACCGTGTGGTTCTCCAGCGTGTCCCAGAAGATCTGCAGGATGTAGCGCTCCTTGGACTCAATTCCCCAGTTGACTTTGAAGCCCTGAAACCCCTTGGCCTTCGAAGCCACATCGCGCACACCGCGTTGTATGGCTTCTTCAAATGCGGCATTCTGGCCGGGGTGGATGCGGATGTCGGCGAGTTCGAGGATCATGGTGTGGATTCAGCTTTGAAATGTAATTTGGCGAGAAGACGCTGTTCTCGGGACATCATAAGACCTGTTACCCCAAAGCCCAGTTCTCCAGTCGCAGGCCCGGAACCCGTACAAACTCCCGCGTATTGTTGGTGACCAGTGTGACGCCCAGTGCTTGCGCATGCGCGGCGATCTGGGTGTCATTGGGGCCGATGGGTGTGCCTTGTGCGGTGAGCCAAGCGCGTACCTGGCCGAAAACTTCGGCAGCAGCCAGGTCAAATGGTGCAATTTCCAGCGGAGCCAGGAACTTGTAGAGTGCTTTCAAATTGCGACTGGAACCGGTGCGGGCGACACCATAATGCAACTCAGCCGCAGTGATGGCGGAAATGCCAAGACCCTCGGCTTCATGCCGCAAAAAGGCCTGCAATACATGCGAGGGGCGTTCGTTGATGACGTAAATGCAGATGTCGGTGTCAAGCAGATACCGCATCAATGCCTCGGTTTGATGTTGACGCGCTCTTGTGGCGATGGCTGCTCGCGCTCTATTGTGAAAGAGGGCTCGAACTCGTCCAAAGCATCGATCATTGCTTGAATGCCCACTGGCGCGCGACTGCTCAAAACTACCTCATCGCCTACGCGGCGCACATGGACATGACTGCCTTCAAACCTGAACGCCTTGGGTAGCCGTACCGCTTGGCTGCCGCCGTGGGTGAATAATTTTGCATCTGCCATGGTTGAGCCTCGTGAAGTTAGAGTCGATCCGGCGAATAAAATTAAAGTATATACGAAATAGCTACAAATTTCAAATCACTATCAGGCATCAATTTATTGTCTCCACCTTCCCATCAGCATGCTTCGCAAACCGCTGCGCCTGCCTCTCATGCACCGGTGCGCTGCTTGCAAACGGCCAGCCGCCGAATTCGGTGGCGCGGTAGTCGGCAAAGGCCTGGTGGATTTCGGCCTGGGTGTTCATGACAAAGGGGCCGTATTGGGCGAGGGGCTCGGCAATCGGTTTGCCTTGCAGCACCAAAAATTCACTGACTTCGGAGCCATTGGTCAATTCAACATCGCGGGTGGCATTGAGCTCGATGGCGGCGTGTTCGGTCACCGGCTGTGCGCCAACCTCAATGCTTGTGCCCTTGAAAAAATAGAGCTGCCTGCGGGTGCTGGCCCCCAATGCGGCGGGCATGGTCCAGCGCGCGCCGGGGGGCATCTTAATGGTCCAGATGGCGACGTCGGCATCGGCTTGCGAGGCCCATGAATCGGGTGGCGGAGACAGTGGGGTGGTTTCCGACGAATCGCCAAACCGGCCCGCAATGCAGGAAATTTCGGTGCGGCCTCCATTGGTATCGGTGACGATGCGCTGCGGGATTTTCTCCGACCAGAACATGGTGAAATGCGGCGCCACCATCTTGTTTTTGGCGGGCAGGTTCAGCCAGATCTGGAACAGCTCCAGCGGGTTGGATTGGTCCTGGCTCAACAGTGGAAACATTTCTGAATGCACGATGCCTTTGCCGGCCGTGAGCCATTGCACATCACCGCCGCCAAAGCGGGCGGTGGCACCGAGCGAATCGGAGTGGTCGATCAAGCCCTTGCGCACAATCGTCACGGTCTCGAACCCTCGGTGCGGATGCGAGGGGAAGCCAGGAATTTTCAGGCCGTGGTACATCGACCAGCCGTCTTTATGCTCAAAATCCTGGCCCAGGTTGCGTCCGGCCAGTGAGGCGTCGGGCCCCATCTGCGCGTTGCCGCGCGGGTAGGCATCGTCGTGGTAAACGCAGAACAGAAACGGGTCAATCGTCGCCCAAGGAAATCCAAGCGGCGAAATACCCAAAATGGGTTTATTGGACATGAAAACCGGCCCTTTTTGGCAAAAAGTTGATAAAATTTACCTCTAGCTCTCGTATTATATACATTGTTAGCTATATAAAAAGTAGCAATCAAAATTTGCACGGGGAACGTTCATT
>JANOMD010000379.1:0-2308 GCA_031420135.1 Rhodoferax sp.
CGATGACGTTGCTGGCATCGTGTTGCGACAGCTCGGCCAGCACGCTGCGGGCGAGTTCGGTGGCGTTGCCGTTGAACAGTGACGTGGGCACGGCGCGCACGGCGAGGGTTTTGGGGGAGAACGGGCTGATCTCCAGGCCCAACGTGGCCAGCGTGTCTTGATGCGCTTCGGCGGTGGCGACTTCCAGCGGCGTGGCGGCGAAGGTGGCGGGAATCAGCAGCGGCTGGCTGGCAATGGCGCTGTTGCCAGACAAGTCCATTTGCGACTTCAGCCGCTCGTACACGATGCGTTCGTGCGCGGCATGCATGTCCACGATGATCAGGCCCTGCGCGTTTTCTGCCAGGATGTAGATGCCTTGCAACTGGGCCAGTGCGCGGCCTAGCGGCCAAACTGCCACGGAGTCAGCTTGCGTCGGCGTGCGCGCGGCGTCGTTGAAAGCGCCAGCTTCAGCCGCGTCAGACGGGGGTGCAACCGGGGTGCGTTGCCACAGCGCCGACAGGTCCTCAACCCGGTGGCCAAACCCGGATTTGAAGTTGATCGCTGATTGCGGCCAATGAACCGGTGCGGCGGTCTTATCCACGACAAATTGACCGGGTTGGTCCTCGTTTTCAATGCCGATGGCACCAGCATGCGAGTCAACCAAAGGCGCACCAGCCCGAGGTGTGGCCAGCGCATCCTGCACCGCGTGATGCACGGCCTGGTGCACTTCGCGGCTGTCTCTGAAGCGCACTTCGATTTTGGTCGGATGCACATTGACATCCACCCGCGTGGGGTCGATGCCAACGAACAGCGCATAGACCGGCTGGCGCTGGCCATGCAGCACGTCTTCGTAGGCGCTACGGGCGCCGTGGGTCAACACCTTGTCGCGCACGAAGCGGCCATTGACGTAGGCAAACTGCTGATCCGCGCGGGCGCGGGCGGCATCGGGGATGCCCGCGCGGCCCCACACGCGCACGGCTTGTTGGCCGTGCTGTGGCGTTGAGGTGTAGTTCACCGCCACGGATCGCGCGACGAAGTCATCACCCAGCACGTCGGCAAGGCGCTGATCCAAGGCGGGTTGGTTCAGCGCACCGTCAGCCAGACCCAGGCAGGCGCGCCATTGCTCCACCAGTTTGCCCTCATGCCAGATGGCAAAACCGACATCCGGCCGCACCAGAGCGTGGCGGCGCACGGCTTCAATGCAGTGCGACAGCTCGGTCGCATCCGTCTTCAAAAACTTGCGCCGCGCGGGGGTGCTGAAGAACAGTTCCTTGACTTCGACGGTGGTGCCGGTGCTGCGTGCAGCGGGCTTGATCTCGCCGGTTTGGCCTTCAAGCTGAAACGCTTCGGGCTGGCCGACGGCTCTGGAATAAATAGCGCAATCGGCAATTGAATTGACGGCTGCCAGCGCCTCACCGCGAAAACCCATGGTGCCCACCGATTCCAGATCGGCCAGGCTGCTGATCTTGCTGGTAGCGTGGCGCTTGAAGGCCAGCGGCAGCTCTTCGCGCAAGATGCCCACGCCGTTGTCTTCCACAGCAATCAGCCGCACGCCACCGGCCAACAGCCGCACGGTGACTTGGGTGGCGCCTGCGTCTAGCGCGTTGTCCACCAGCTCACGCACGACGGAGGCGTGCCGCTCCACCACTTCGCCCGCTGCGATTTGGCTGATCAGCTCATCCGGCAGCTCGCGGATGGGGCGGCGTGGGGCGTTGTGGTGGGGTTGATCGAGGAGGGCGTTCACACCCTGATTCTAATTTTGATGGGAGGTGTGAAGCTGAGTGCTGCAAGTCACAGATAGATGGTTTGCAATTTACTATGCTATATATAGCATGCTATGTATATTATCCGAGAGCTAGGGGCTCAAAAGACTCGATATTTCGCCAAAATAGAAGAAAATGGTCGAAAATCGCTGATTTTTACCACAAATGTAGTAGGTCTAATCACAGGTGGGTACCAATTCGACGAAGTGGCAATTTAGGGGGCCAAAAATGGACGACCCGGGGCCAAATTGGGGTCGGATCGCGATTACCGGAAAGAGACGCGAAAGCGACGAGTTCGGTAGATCGCGCTCTGACCCCAATTTGGTTTCGGGGCGTTCATTTTTTAGGGGTGTTCGGCCAATGCGACCATCCATGATCGTCGGCAAATCTCCAAAAGGGGTTCTCGGGCGCGTAGTGATTTAATGACTGTTTTGGGCTGGGTGCAGCAGTTCGGTCTGCCCAAAAAAAGTCTTTAGAGTTTGAGTTAGGCCCCAGTTGAGGATGCGGCAGCGAAGCGGATGGTCATGATTCACGCCTGGGCACACCGAGCCGGTAATGCTCGTGGT
>JANOMD010000380.1:0-12135 GCA_031420135.1 Rhodoferax sp.
TCGCGCATGTTCACCCACATCCTGCCCAACATCAGCCACGTGGTGCTGGTGCAGTTGAGCTTGCATGTGGTGGGTTTCATCAAGGCCGAGGTGATCTTGTCTTTCCTGGGCCTGGGCGTGCCGATTGACATGGTGAGCTGGGGCACGATGCTGTCTGAGTCGCAGATCGAACTGGTGCTGGGAAAGTGGTGGCAACTGGTGGCGGCTACTGTCTTCATGGCCAGTTTTGTGACCGCCTTCGCGCTCTTGACCGATGCCCTGCGCGACGCGCTGGATCCTAAATTACGCTGAACGCGGACGCGCAAAAATCATGACCAACCTAATCAGCGTTCAAGACCTGCGGGTCTCCTTTCGCATGAGCAAGACCAACACGGTGCCTGCTGTGAACGGCGTGAGCTTCGACATCCCTGAAAACAGCACGGTAGCTCTGGTGGGCGAATCCGGCAGTGGCAAAAGCGTGACGGCGATGAGCATCGTGCGCCTGCTGCCCGAGAACGCCATCGTCGCACCAACCAGCAAAATTCTGTACGGCGGGCGAGACCTGCTCACCACGCCGATTGAAGACATGCGCCGCCTGCGCGGCAAGGATATCTCGGTGGTGTTTCAGGAGCCAATGAGTTCGCTCAACCCGGTCTTCACCGTGGGCGACCAGATTGCCGAAGTACTGCGCATCCACATGCACTTGAGCCGCAAGCAGGCGATGAACCGCACGCTGGATTTGATGACCGAGGTCGGCATTCCCAACCCCAAAGAGCGCTTGACGGCGTATCCCTTCCAGCTCTCGGGCGGCCAGCAGCAGCGCGTGATGATTGCCATGGCGATTGCCTGCGAGCCCAAGCTCTTGATCGCAGACGAGCCCACTACCGCGCTTGATGTAACCGTTCAACGCCAAATCATGGATTTGCTGGCCCGTTTGCAGCAACGCCAGAAAATGAGTGTGCTGTTCATCAGCCATGACCTCGGGCTGGTGGGCGAAATCTCAGACCACGTCGTGGTGATGCGCAGCGGCGAGGTGCGTGAGCAAGGTGACGTGGCCACCATCTTCAGCGCCCCGAAAGACGCCTACACCCAAGCCCTGTTGGCCTGTCGCCCGCGCTTGGACAACCGCCCGCGCCGTCTGGCGGTGATTGACGACATCGTCAACAAGCACCCCATCAGCACAGAGCAGCGCGTGAGCAAGCCAGTTAGCGGCCCGGCGTTGATTGAAGTCAAAGGCTTGCGCAAAGACTATCCGCTGAAAACCGGGCTGTTCAAGCGCAGCGTGTTCAGCGCGGTGAAGGGCGCAGATTTTTCGCTGCACAAAGGCCGCACGCTGGGCGTGGTGGGGGAGTCAGGCTCGGGCAAAACCACGGTGGGCATGATGCTCACACGCCTGACGGATGCCACCGCCGGCAGCATCCTGTTCGAGGGCAAAGACCTGGCGCAGTTAAACGCCGCGCAAATGCGCCAGTACCGAAGCCGCATCCAGATCATTTTTCAAAACCCCTACGCCAGCCTGAACCCGCGCTTCACCGTCGGCCAGATTTTGATCGAGCCGATGCGCATCCATAAAATCGGCACCGACGATGACGACCGCGCCCGCAAGGCATTGGCGATGATTGAAAAAGTGGGTTTGCACGCCGACGCTTTTGGCAAATACCCGCATGAATTCTCCGGCGGCCAGCGCCAGCGCATCGCCATTGCGCGTTGCCTGACGATGCGGCCCGAAATCATCGTCTGCGATGAAAGCGTGAGCGCCTTGGACGTGAGCGTGCAGGCCACGGTGCTGAATCTGCTGCTGGATTTGCAGGAAGAATTTGGCCTGACCTACGTCTTCATCAGCCACGACCTGGCCGTGGTGAAGTACATGGCCGACGAAATTCTGGTGATGAGCCAGGGTGAGATCGTCGAGCGCGGCAGCTCGGATGACATCTACAACCGGCCGCAGCACGCCTACACCCAGCAACTGCTGGGGGCGATTCCCCGGGGGCATGCGGTAGCGGTTTAACGGGGCGACATTAACCGGCGGGTGTCCTTCGACATACAGAAACCTGTACAATCATGCCATGAAAACAACGCTCAATTTTCACGACACATTGCTGACCGAGGCAAAAGCTCTGGCGGCTCGCCAGCGTGTCAGCTTGACTCGCCTGATCGAAGAAGGATTGCGCATGCGCTTGCGGGCGGCTGACGTACCTGCCACCAAACGGCGGCGCCCCATGCCGGTGTTTGACGGCAAAAGCGGGCTTGCGCCTGGCCTCTCGGGCTTAAGCACGCAGGAACTGCTGGATGCCGCAGACTGAGCCTCGGCCATGTTGCCCGATGTCAACGTTTTGGTCGCCGCATTCCGCAAAGATCACTCTCAACACCGCGTCGCAGCCGATTGGCTCAACAAGGCGCTCACCAGTGCGGTTGATGGCCAGCTCTTGCTGCTGTCAATCGGGGTGATCAGCAGCTTTCTGCGTCTGGTGACGCAGCCCAAAATCTTCCCCACGCCCACCCCCATCGAGCGCGCGGTTGACTTCGTCGACTGGCTGCTGGAGGACCCCAAAGTGAAGTTCTCCAACGCGGGCACCGAGTGGGCGGACATGCGCAGCCTGGTGCTGAAGAAGCAGCTCTCGGCCAATCACATTCCTGATGCGCAATTGGCAGCCATGGCCATCAACTTGAGCGAGCCTTTTGTGACGTTTGACAAAGGTTTTCGCCAACTGCTGCCGCCTTCGTTGCTGGTTATCTTGAGAGCAGGCCCAGCGTAGAGCCAAATGAATTTATTTATACCCAGCCTCCCGCTGGTGGGCAGTTTGCGGAAGGTAGATTGCGGAAATGTAGTTGCTACATTAAATGTAGCAAACTATCTATATAATAAGAGAGCTATAGGCATTTTTCATTGGTTTTTCACTCAAAACCGTGCAAAAACCGCCTAAAGATACCCAATATGGGTATCTTTTAGCCGCTAAACCAGTAGAAAATCGGCACCCTGTCGGACTTGTGGCGTCGCGCGCTCTGTTCGCCGCCGCACAGACCTGTGGTGCGCACTTCTCTGACAATTTCACGCTGAGCATCAACTAAACACGCGTCAAAACGGTCAACATCAAATTGCGACGTGCGCTTGATCGAACAAAAGGAGAAGCGAAATGCAGGTCGGAATGATCGGATTGGGCCGGATGGGTGGCAGCATGGTTCGGCGCTTGCTGTCAAAGGGCCACGAATGCGTGGTCTATGGCAGGACACCGTCGTCCGTGGCCAGCCTGGAGCAAGACGGTGCCATCGGGGCCTCTTCACTGCAGGACATGGTGTCGCGCCTGGCCAAACCGCGCGTGGTCTGGTTGATGTTGCCTGCGGCGGTGGTCGAGCAGACGCTGTGCGATCTGGTGCCCTTGCTGGAAGCCGAAGACATCGTCATTGATGGCGGCAACTCCCATTACCGTGATGACATTGTGCGTGGACCTGAGTTGCAGGCGTATGGCATTCATTACCTCGATGTGGGAACCAGCGGCGGCATTGCCGGGTTGGAGCGTGGCTACTGTCTGATGATTGGCGGCGAGAGCGCCATCGTCGCGCATTTGCAACCCATCTTCAGCGCGCTGGCACCCGGCGTATCGGCTGCAACGCGCACGCCTGGCCGAAGAGCGGGCAGTGGCAGCGCCGAAGAAGGCTTTCTGCACTGTGGTCCGTTCGGGGCCGGTCACTTTGTCAAGATGGTTCACAACGGCATCGAATACGCCATGATGGCCGCCTATGCGGAAGGGTTGAACATTTTGCGCAACGCCAATATCGGCAAGGACGGGACAAATAAGCCCGGCGCTGATGCCGAAACCACACCGCTTCGCAACCCCGAGTTTTACCAGTTTGAGATGGATCTGCCCGAGATCACCGAAGTCTGGCGCCGTGGCAGTGTGATTGGCTCCTGGCTGCTGGATCTGACCGCGCAGGCCTTGGTGATCGACCCCGAACTCGCCAGCTACGGTGGCTGCGTCGCAGACTCGGGTGAGGGGCGCTGGACCATCCAGGCAGCGATTGACGAGGCGGTGCCGGTGCCGGTTCTCAGTGCCGCATTGTTCGAGCGCTTCACGTCGCGCGGCAACGCAGATTTTGCCAACCGAATCCTGTCGGCAATGCGCCACCAGTTCGGCGGCCATGTCGAGAAGACCGCCGAGGCACTGAAATGAACCCCATCAATGTCACGCTGTTGTTCTCGCGCGAGCACTATGTGGCCGCAGTACAGGCCTACTTGCGCGGCATTGCGCCAGACACGATCAACACGATTCCGGACAAGACCCTGCTGGCTTTTGCCGAACACGGCAAGCTCGGCGCAGTGTTGCCCTTCGATGGCGGCTACGGCGACGCAGTGCTTGAGGAATTCAGGCATGAGGGGGTTGACGACGAAGCGCTGGCGCAGCGGCTGCAACGTGAAGGCGTCGAGGCGTTTGCCCAGTCGTGGCGTGCGCTGCTGGCCCGAATCGAGGAAAAAACCCTGTAACGCAAGCCATGGCAACCTGGATCAATTCTCTCGCGGGCCAGGCGGCACCGCCCTCATTGATCATCGACGTGGACAAGCTGGTCGCTGCGTATTATTCAGACCTGCCCGACCCCACCGTTGCGGCGCAGCGCGTTGCCTTCGGCACGTCGGGGCACCGGGGCTCGGCCGTTGACCGCTCGTTCAACGAATGGCACGTGCTGGCGATCACCCAGGCGATCTGCGACCAACGCAAGCGCATGGACATCACCGGCCCGCTGTTCCTGGGCATTGACACGCACGCGCTGTCGAAAGCCGCGTGCAAGAGCGCGCTACAGGTTCTGGCCGCCAATGGGGTCGATGTGATGCTGGATTTGATCAATGCGTACACGCCGACGCCCGTCGTTTCGCACGCGATTCTGAACTACAACAGGGGCCGAAGTGAAGGTCTGGCAGATGGCATCGTTGTGACGCCATCGCACAACCCGCCGCGCGACGGTGGCATTAAATACCACCCGCCGCACGGTGGACCGGCGGGCCAGGACGTTACGGGTGGCGTTGAGGCTGCGGCGAATCACCTGCTTGAGACGCGCCTCGACGGCGTGCGGCGCATGGGATGCGCCAAGGCGCTTCAGGCGGTGACGACGCACCGCCATGATTTCATGAACGCCTACATTGGCGACCTCGGCAGCGTGATCGACATGAACCTGATCCGGGACGCGAGGATCCGCATGGGAGTTGACCCGCTGGGCGGTGCGGGTGTGCGCTACTGGGCGACCATTGCCGAGCGTTACCACCTTGATCTGGCGGTCGTGAGCGACGAGGTTGACCCGACGTTTGGCTTCATGCCGCTCGACTGGGACGGACAAATCCGCATGGACCCGTCGTCAAAATATGCGATGCAGCGCCTGGTTGGCATGAAGGACCGCTTCGACATCGCCTTCGCCTGCGATACCGACCATGACCGTCACGGCATCGTTACGCCTGGAGCGGGCTTGCTGGCACCCAACCATTATTTGTCGGTCGCGATTGACTATTTGTTCCAGCACCGTCCGCAGTGGGGGCGACAAGCCGCAGTTGGCAAGACAGTCGTCAGCACGCAGCTGATTGATCGGGTGGCAGGCAGGATCGGACGCAAGCTTTACGAGGTGCCGACCGGTTTCAAGTGGTTCGCTGAGGCTCTTCATGACAGCGCGCTCGGCTTCGCCGGTGAGGAAAGCGCAGGGGCCACGTTCCTGCGGCGCGACGGCCTGGTCTGGACCACCGACAAGGACGGCATTGCTGCAGCGCTGCTCTCAGCCGAGATCACCGCGCGCATGGGGCGCGACCCGGGCGCACTGTACGCCGGTCTCGCAGACGAGTTCGGCAACCCGGTGGCCGACCGGGTCGAGGCCCCTGCGACCCCAGAGCAAAAACAGCAGCTGGCCGCACTGTCGCCACAACAGATATCACCGGCTGACCTGGCCGGGGAAAAGATCGAGAGCATTCTCAGCCATGCTCCCGGCAATAACGCAGCGATTGGCGGCATCAAAGTGATCACCGCCAACGGTTGGTTTGCTGCAAGGCCTTCGGGTACCGAAGACATTTACAAGATTTATGCTGAGAGTTTTAAAGGCATCGAGCATCTGCAGAGCATCCTGGAGGAGGCTCAAACCATTGTGGACGCGGCGATTTCACCGGCGTCGTCCCGATCAGCGGCCTCGGGCAAAGGGCGGGGGTGATTTGCTTGCCATAGTCCAAACGGTCGAATCGGACCGCTATACTTGCGCGCTTCCACAGTGTGGCCGACCTCAAAAAGGTCTGGGTCAACACTTTTTTGTTAGTGAAAGGACGCATGATGCAAAACATTATTTCTAGAATTCTGGTGTCTGGTGGATTCGTGCTCAGCCTGGCTTTGCCAGTCCTGACAATGGCACCACTCGTGGCACAGGCCCAAACGGCCACCACCGCCACCGTGGCCCCCGTCACGCCGTCACTGCCCGTGCTCACCCCCGTTCCCGCACCAGCCGCCGCCAAAGCCGTTTCAGCCAAGGAAACGGCAGAAAACCCTTACGGCCTGGCAGCCCTGTGGAAAACCTCTGACTGGATCGCCAAGGGCGTTTTGCTGCTGCTGCTGATCATGAGCGTTGCCAGTTGGTACATTCTGGTCGTCAAATTGCTGGAGCAGGCCAAGATCAGCCGCCAGGCCAAATTGGCCACCAAAGACTTCTGGTCGGCAGGCACCGTTGAGCAAGGGGCTGCCGCGCTGGACAAAACCAGCCCGTTTCGCTTTATTGCCGATGCCGGCCTGGAAGCCACCCAAAAACACAACGGTCTGATGGGCCACGTGCCGCTGAACGACTGGGTCACCATGAGCATTCAGCGCGCGGTGGACCGAATCCAGAGCAGCGTGCAAGGCGGCTTGTCGGTGTTGGCCACGGTCGGTTCAATCTCTCCTTTCGTTGGCCTGTTTGGCACGGTGTGGGGAATTTATGGCGCGCTCACAGCCATTGGCATCTCGGGCCAGGCCTCCATTGACAAAGTGGCCGGCCCGGTGGGTGAATCGCTGATCATGACCGCGATTGGCCTGGCCGTGGCCGTACCAGCCGTGCTGTCCTACAACTGGTTAGTGGGACGCAACAAGTCCGTCATGGAAGACGTCCGCGCCTTTGGCAGCGACCTGCACGCGGTGATTCTGGGTTCATCAAAAAAGGCCTGATGCGCAGGCATTGCTCCAAGGCCAGACTCACGCCTCCCCCACTTTTCAGGACAGCCCAATGTCAATGAACGTCGGCCCTTCCAGTGGCGAAGACGAGGTCATGTCAGCCATCAACACTACGCCCCTCGTGGACGTGATGCTGGTGCTGCTGATCATTTTCCTCATCACCATTCCCGCAGTAACCACCTCCATCAAGCTGGATCTGCCCAAAGAGCGCATCGAGGTACGCGAAACCAAACCCGAGAACGTCATCATCTCGGTTGACAAGGCGGGCAATGTGTTCTGGTATGACCAGCGTATGCCCAATGTCAGCACATTGGTGGACAAGCTCAAGAAGGTTTCCACACTCGACCCTCAGCCCGAAGTGCAAATTCGCGGCGACCTGGGCGCACCCTACGAGGGCGTCGGCAAGGTTTTGTACGCCTGCCAGCGGGCCGGCATCGTGAAAGTCGCATTCATCACCGAGCCACCCGCTTTGGGCGGTTGAGGCGCTACGTCAAGGACACCCCATGGGCATGAACATCAAGAGCTCTGGCGCCTCGGACGAACCCCAGGTGATGATGGAGATCAACACCACGCCACTGATTGACGTGATGCTGGTGCTGCTGGTGATGCTGATCATCACCATCCCGATCCAACTGCACGCCGTCAACCTTGAAATGCCGGTTGGCACACCGCCGACCAACTTAGTCAAGCCCGAAAAAGTGCAAATCGACATCGACGAGAAAAGTGTCGTCTACTGGCAGGGTTTGCCTGTCACCGCGCAAGAACTCGACACCAACATGACCGCAGCGGCCGCGCAAGCCGTGCAGCCTGAAGTGCACCTGCGGCCCAACAAGGCGTCTCAGTACGCCGTGTTTGCCAATGTGCTGTCGTCGTCCAAGCGGTTGGGGCTGACCAAAATCGCCGTGATTGGCAGTGAGCAGTTCGTGCAATGACCACCGCCATTACCAACCCCGCGTCCCACATGGGCGCAAACTACCGGTACCAGCCCAAGGATGCTTCCAAGCGGTATACCGGCATCATCTTCGTCGTGGTCCTGCATGCGCTTTTGGGCTACGCATTGGTCTCTGGCCTGGCCCGAAAAGGGCTGGACATCATAAAAAAACCGCTGGAGGCTGTGGTGATCCAGGAAGTGATCATCCCGCCCCCACCCCCGCCCCCCCCCCCCCCCCCGCCCCAGGAAAACAAGCCGCCGGATCCCAAGCCGCCGAAAGTTGTAGCGCCACCGCCACCGTTTGTTCCACCGCCCGAAGTGGTGGTCGCGCCCCGCACCGCGCCAACGATTGAGTCAGTCGTGGCGCCACCGGTCGTCGCGCCGGTCATCGCGCCGCCACCGCCGATTGTGGTGGAAGCGCCTCCAACGCCACCGGCACCGCCTGCACCGCCTGCACCGCCAGCGCCAAAACCAGTTAAAGCCGACATTGCTGTGGCATGCCCCACATTGGTTACGCCCGAAATGCCACGCAAGGCAATGCAAGACGGTGTGTCCGGCGTGGTGAAGGCCAGAATCACCATCAAGGACGGCGCCGTCAAGGACGTCGCTGTCATTTCCGGCCCCCGCGTCTTTCACGCAGCAGTCCGCGCGGCTGTGATGCAGTACAAATGTGTCAGCGACGGTGAAGTGGTTGCCGAACAGGAATTTGCGTTCAAACTCGAGTGAGTTTTTGATAAATCAAATAAGGGGGCTTTAAGCCCTCTTATTTTTGCCCTGCCGCGCCTGATATTCAGGTTTTTCCTGAATTAGGCCGCAGACTCTAAATCCGTGAGGCGCGGGCGCAACGCTTTTGACAAAAAGACGGGTTACACCTGTGGCAATTTTGTATCTTTTCGGTAAAGTCCAAAGGGTTTGCCGTTGCTTTTTTGCATGGGAATGGTCGGGCTAAATCCCAACCGATTGGACGGCGAATTATTTAAGTCACTTTCCCCTTTTTTAACTTGGAGAAACCATGAAAAAGAATCTAACCTTCAGACGAACCGTTCTCGCACGCTCAGTACTGGCGGCCTGCGGCGCAAGTGCTCTCGCGTTTGCCATGCAGCCGGTACAGGCGCAAACGGCAGCCACATTGCAGCGCGTGGAAATTACGGGTTCGAATATCAAGAGGGTGGATGCTGAAACGGCTTCACCAGTTCAAGTGGTTACGCGGGAGGAGATTGAACGCTCGGGCAAGGCTTCGGTGGCAGAGTTGCTGCAATCGCTGGCCGTGGACAACGCAGGTTCTGTACCCATGACGTTCGGAAACGGCTTTGCCAAGGGCGCGTCTGGTATTTCGCTGCGCGGTTTGGGCGTTGCATCGACTCTGGTTTTGATCAATGGCCGTCGCATCGCGCCGTTTGGCAACGCTGACGATGGTCAAAAAATCTTCGCGGATTTGAACGTGATTCCCAGTGAAGCGGTAGACCGGGTTGAGATTCTTAAAGATGGCGCGTCGGCCATTTACGGTTCGGACGCAATTGCAGGAGTGGTCAACGTCATCCTGCGCAAAGACTTCAAAGGCACCATTGCCAAGGCGACCATCGGTTCGTCGCAAAAAGGTGACGGGAATGAAGCTCGCGCAAGCATCACCCATGGATTTGGTAGTCTGGAGCAGGACAAGTACAACGTTTTGCTGAACTTCGAGCTGGGCAAAATCGGCCAGGTTTGGAACCGCGACCGCGCGGGGCGCGGGCAAATTGGCCAAACTGACTATCGTGCACTCGGCTTTGACTTGAATAGTGGCACCGGCCCAGGCGGCGCCGGCGGAGTTGGCGTCATCATTGCCAACAACCTTGCCGGAAGCTCCATCGTCGGCAATGTGCGCAATCCAGCGACGCTCAACTATTACAGTCGCAGTAATCCAGCTGGCGTTGGCTTCACGCGCGCCCAACCCAATGCTGTATGCAACTCCCGGATTCCACAGGGTGGTGATTTGGGTGGTTGCTTGATTGACGCAGCGCAAGACTATGGGCAAATTCAACCATCGCAGGAAACAATCAACTTTTTCGGCAGGTTCACCAAAGAGATCAACACGGGTCTTACGGGGTATGCGGAACTGAATTTGTACAACACAAGATCAGAATCGTTCACCACGCCTTCCAGCATCAGTGGATCTGTGGGTTTTCCTGGCGGCCCAGTCAGCAATGCTGCGGTCGCTTTGGGAGCCAACCACCCGGACAATCCATACAACGCAACGGCCCGTTTCCGTTACCTCGCAGCAGATGTAGGACCCCGAGCTTCAAAAACTACCTCCGATTTCAGTCGCTTCCTGGTAGGGTTGAAAGGTACTCTGGGAGCTTGGGATTTTGACACTGGCTTGTTGTACTCAGCCTCAACCGGTAAAACCGAGCGCACCGGTTTTCTACAACGCGACGTAACGTTTGCTTTGCTGAACCCGTCAGCCACCAACGTTGCCGCCGCCAACGCAGGTAGCGCTGCTTATCGTGCTTTACCAGTTGGTTCAGTCTGGCGTATTGCGGAGAACGGCGGATTGAATTCTGCTGCTCTGTACTCCGCGCTGTCACCTACAATTTCTGACAGCGCCAAAACAGCCACGACACAACTGGACTTTAAAGTCAGCCGAGAAATTGGCCAGTTGGCTGGAGGTCCGGTTGGTTTGGCCATTGGCGCGGAGATTCGCAACGAATCCGTCGAGCTGGCACCTACGACCGGAACAGACCGAGGAAACATTATTGGCCTTGGCTATTCCGCGTATCAGGGCAAGCGTGATGTTTATGGCGTTTACTCAGAGGTCAATCTGCCGGTTACAAAATCACTAGAGTTGCAAGCTGCGGTGCGGGTTGACAAATACCAGGGCCTTGACGCTTCAACCACTCCAAAGGTTGGAGCCAAATGGACCCCCACTGCGGGACTTGTACTTAGAGGTACATATGCCGAAGGATTCCGCGCACCGAGCGCTGCTGAGAACGGCGTAGGCGGTTTAGCGGCATTCTCGTCTGCTGCTGATCCATTGCGTTGCAACCTGGGCGTTCTGTCAGCTTGTAACCCTGGCTCTGTTGCCTTGATCGTGTCACCCAATCCCAATTTGAAGCCAGAAACCTCTCAAAATCTGACTTTGGGTGTGGTTTGGGAGCCAACAAACAAGAGCAACATTTCCATGGACCTGTGGCAAATCGTTCGCAAGAACGAGATAAACACTGAGCTAAGCTCGGATGCCATTGCCGCTGGCAGCGTGGCCCGCGACCCGTCCACCGCAGTCGTCCCTGGTGATCCAGGTGCCATTACTGCCGTTCTGGAGCGCTACATTAACTCTACCCAAACCAAAGTGGTTGGTGTTGACTTCGACGCTCGGCACAGCATCGATCTTTCTGGTGGTAGCGGCAAATTGACATTTGGCGCACAGTGGACTCACTTGTTCACATACCTGAGAACCGATCCAAGCGGCGTTTCCCGCGATTTTGCCGGCACGCACGGCAATTGCGACGTGACAAACTGCATTGGCACACCGCGTGACCGATTGAACTTTAGCGCCAACTGGGCGCAAGGTAACTGGAATGTCACTGGTATCGTGGCGTATCGGGGCAATCTTGCCAACGTCAATTTCACGGGAGATCCGGCTGGATGTGCCACGGCCCTGGCAAATGGCACTGACTCTCCTAGCGGCTGCCAGATCAGTTCTTTCACTTCAGTGGATTTGAACGTTCGCTACAAGCTGACGCCCAAGACGCAGATTTTCGGCACCATCCGGAACCTGTTTGATGCAGTTGCGCCTTTTGACCCAACTACTTACGGTGCTACAGGTTACAACCCGCTGGACTACGCTGGTGCCGTTGGCCGCTACTTCAGCGTCGGGGTCCGTCACGAGTTCTAAAACCTCGATGCCCTGGGGCATTTGAACACTCCCAACAAAAAATCCACTGCAGAAATGCAGTGGCTTTTTTTGACCCCGCTTTACTCAAGCGCCAGCCGAACCTCCGCCAAAAGCTCTGGGTGGCGGTCTAGCAGCTTCAGCAACAGCACAGTCGATTTGGCGGGTTGGCGAATGCCACGTTCGTATTCGGAGAA
>JANOMD010000381.1:0-1927 GCA_031420135.1 Rhodoferax sp.
AGCGAGCTTCAGTTCGTCGATCCATGCGCCGGGTTGCAGGTCGCTTGCCGTGCCGGCAAAGATGCGCTGGCGCAGCAACTCGGCTACTTCTTCATACAGTGGGCGCGGTTTGAGTCTGACGTGGGGCACAGCGGCATTCATAAGTCGCCAAGTTTACATGAAACTGAATTTTGAATTCATAATTACAGATCAAATTGAAGGTAAAATCTAGACTATGACTGACAACTTCAAGCCCGCCCATCTCAGCGACTGGACACGAGCCGCTGCCAAATCCGCCCCCGGTGGCAATGTGGAAGCGCTGAACTGGCACACGCCCGATGGCATTGCGGTGAAGGCGCTGTACACGGCGGATGATGTCAAAGACTTGCCGCACACCAACACCTTGCCCGGCTTTGAGCCGTACCTGCGCGGCCCACAGGCCACGATGTATGCGGTGCGGCCATGGACGATTCGGCAGTACGCGGGGTTTTCGACCGCCCAGGAGTCGAATGCGTTTTACCGCAAGGCGTTGGCGGCCGGGGGGCAGGGCGTGAGCGTGGCGTTCGATTTGGCCACGCACCGGGGCTACGACTCGGATCACCCGCGTGTGACGGGCGACGTGGGCAAGGCCGGTGTCGCCATCGACAGTGTCGAGGACATGAAGATTTTGTTCGACCAGATTCCGCTGGACAAGGTCAGCGTGAGCATGACCATGAACGGCGCGGTGCTGCCAGTGCTGGCCGGCTACATCGTCGCGGCAGAAGAGCAGGGCGTGCCGCAAGCCAGCTTAAGCGGCACGATCCAGAACGACATCCTCAAAGAGTTCATGGTGCGCAACACCTACATCTATCCGCCTAAGCCCAGCATGCGCATCATTGGCGACATCATTGAATACACGGCCAAGAACATGCCGAAGTTCAATTCGATCTCCATCAGCGGCTACCACATGCAAGAGGCTGGGGCAAACCAGGCGCTGGAGCTGGCCTTTACGCTGGCCGATGGCAAAGAGTATGTGAAGACGGCGATTGCCAAAGGCATGGACGTGGACGAGTTCGCCGGGCGCCTGAGCTTCTTCTGGGCGATTGGCATGAACTTCTATTTGGAGATCGCCAAAATGCGCGCCGCGCGCCTGCTGTGGTGCCGCATCATGAAGGGCTTCGAGGCCAAGTCGCCCAAGAGTTTGATGCTGCGCACGCATTGTCAAACCTCGGGCTGGAGTCTGACCGAGCAAGACCCCTACAACAACGTGGTGCGCACCACGATTGAGGCGATGGCAGCCGTGTTTGGCGGCACGCAGTCGCTTCACACCAACTCGTTCGATGAGGCCATTGCCCTGCCGACAGAATTCTCCGCGCGCATCGCCCGCAACACGCAACTCATCATCCAGGAAGAAACCCACATCACCCATGTGATTGACCCGTGGGCGGGCAGCTACATGATGGAAAAGCTGACGCAGGACATGGTCGATGCGGCGTGGAAAATCATCGAAGAAGTCGAAGCCATGGGCGGCATGGTCAAAGCCGTGGACAGCGGTTGGGCCAAGCTGAAGATTGAAGCCGCAGCCGCTGAAAAGCAGGCGCGCATTGACAGTGGGCAAGACGTGATTGTGGGGGTGAATAAATACAAGCTGAAGACTGAGGATGCGATTGAGACAAGGGATATTGACAACCTGGCGGTGCGTGACGGGCAAATCGCTCGTTTGCAGGCTATCAAGAAAAAAAGAAATTTAGCGCTCGTATCCAATGCCTTGTCTGCTATCACTACCGCAGCAGAATCAGGTGAAGATAATTTGCTGGATTTGACTGTTAAGGCCATCCGTCTTCGCGCCACCGTGGGCGAGGTCAGCGACGCGCTGGAGAAGGCCTTTGGTCGCCACCGCGCTGACACGCACAAGGTCACTGGCGTGTATGCCGCCGCCTATGATGCAAATTCGAGTCATGGAGACACC
>JANOMD010000382.1:0-11207 GCA_031420135.1 Rhodoferax sp.
AGTTTAAAAAATTGGGGTTTGATTATGCTTGACCGGGACGGCTTTCGGCCCAACGTCGGCATCGTCCTGCTCAACCAGAAAAATCAGGTGTTCTGGGGCAAACGCATTCGTACCCACTCGTGGCAGTTTCCGCAGGGTGGCATTGACCGGGGTGAAACTCCCGAGCAGGCCATGTTCCGCGAACTGCATGAAGAAGTGGGGCTCCAGCCGGAGCATGTTTGCATCGTTGCCCGCACGCGAGACTGGTTGCGCTACGAGGTGCCGGACCGCTTTATCCGCAGAGACGCGCGGGGCCACTACAAAGGCCAAAAACAAATCTGGTTTTTGCTCCAGTTGACCGGTCACGACTGGGATTTGAATCTGCGCGCCACCGATCACCCCGAGTTCGACGCCTGGCGCTGGAACGACTATTGGGTGCCGCTGGACGCGGTGGTGGAGTTCAAGCGTGGCGTCTACGAAATGGCGTTGACGGAGCTGTCACGCTACCTGCCGCGCTTTGACGTGCGAACCCGCTACCTGCGTCAGGGCGCGCGCCTGCGTGATCACGACCACGATTCAGCGCACGACCTATTACTAAGTGCAACGTTCGAACTGCCGCCCGGTGCCACGTTTGAGCCTGATCCGGCCAACCATGGTCTGCCCAACACCCATGCCAACTGAACAGTTGCGAATTTTTGCCACGTCGGTGGCAGTCGCGGCAGCTTTCTCGGCATTGACCTCTGCAATGGCGCAGACGATTGAGAAAAACCCGGACTGGAAAGAGGTTGACGTACCGCCACCTCCGGCCTTCAGCAACGACCGCTTGATTCCTGTCGACATGCCGGCTTTCGTCACACTCAAATTTGGGGTTGACCCGGCCACGTTGACCGTGACCAGCGATGGCGTGGTGCGCTATGTGATGGTGGCGGCCAATGCCAGTGGCGCCAGCAATGCAATGTACGAGGGAATTCGATGCAGCACCGGTGAATTCAAAACCTACGCGCGGTTCAGCGCTGCGGGTCAATGGTCACTGGTGAATGATCCGCAGTGGCGGCCCTTGCGTGACAACAATACATCGAAGCACGCGCTCGCGCTGGCGCGCCAGGGCGCCTGCGAAGGACGCTCCGCTGCTGCCAACAATCCAGCCCAAATCATCGCCACGTTGAAGAATTCGCCAAGGAACAGCGGCCGCTGATGACTGCGAGAATTCTGCCCGCAGTGACTACAGTGGTCGAATTCAGGTCAAGAACTCAGTATGAAATTGTCCCGGTGCAACATTTCAGGCTCTGCCGCATAGCCCAACAGGGCCTCGATTTCACTTGACGGTTTTCGGCAAATCTGGCGCGCCTCTGAGCTGGCGTAATTGGCCAGGCCACGGCCAATTTCCAGACCGGCGGGGTCGCGCACCGCAATCACGTCACCGCGCGAGAAGTCGCCCTCTACTGTCGTCATGCCGATCGGCAGCAGGCTTTTGCCTTCCAGCCTGAGTTTGCTGGCGGCCCCCGCGTCTACCGTGATGGCGCCGCGCAACTGCAGATGATCCGCAATCCACTGCTTTCTGGCCTGTTTTTTCTGGGTTTGGGCTACCAACAAGGTGCCAATAGGTTCACCGTTGACCAGGCGCAGCAGCGCGTCCGGCTCCCGTCCCCAGGCAATGACGGTAGATGCGCCTGAGCCTGCAGCGCGCTTTGCAGCCAATATTTTGGTAATCATGCCGCCGCGCCCCAGGCTTGAGCCCACGCCACCAGCCATGGCTTCAAGGTTGGGGTCACCGGCTTTGGCTTCATGCACGAACGTGGCGTTAGGGTCCTTGCGCGGGTCCGCTGAGTAAAGGCCCCTCTGGTCTGTCAGGATAATCAGGGCATCGGCTTCCACCAGATTAGCCACCAAGGCACCCAGCGTGTCGTTGTCGCCGAACTTGATTTCGTCGTTGACCACCGTGTCGTTTTCATTGATCACCGGCACCACGCCGAGCTTGAGCAGCGTGAGCAAGGTTGAGCGCGCATTCAGGTAGCGTTCGCGATCGGCCAGGTCAGCATGGGTCAAAAGCACTTGGGCGCTGCCCAGCCCATGCTCGCGCAGCTTGGTTTCGTACATTTGGGCCAGACCCATCTGCCCCACTGCGGCGGCGGCCTGCAATTCATTGATGGCTTTGGGACGCGTATTCCAGCCCAGCCGCTTCATGCCTTCTGCAATCGCGCCGCTGGAGACCATGATGACCTCCAGGCGGGCCTGCCCAGCGCCACCTTTGACCAGCACCGACATCTGGCGGCACCACTCACCAATGGCCTGCTCGTCCAGACCGCGCCCTTCATTGGTCACCAGGCTAGAGCCAACCTTGACCACAATACGGCGTGCGCGGTGCAACAGGCTGGACCCGGAGTTTTTGTTCATTTCGGTCAAAAAATGGTGTCAATTGTAAAAATCATGCTGCACCACCAATTGCGTCAGACATCCACTGAAGTGTCAGGACTCTGTGTCGCTGGCAAATCGCGGGTCAATTTCGACCGGCGCTTGCTCAGCCACCTGTTGCGTCTTGATGTGCTTGTAGATGGTTTTGATCAGCGCTTCGCAGCCTTCCCGCGTCAGGGCTGAAATTTCAAACACGGGTCCTTTGAACTTGAAGCGTTTGACGAAGTCCTTGACCAAGGCAGCACGCTCGTCGCCAGGCACCATGTCAAGTTTGTTAAGCACCAGCCAGCGCGGTTTGGCATGCAGCGCCGCGTCGTATTTTTTGAGTTCGTTCACAATCGCCTTGGCCTGCGCCACCACATCGACACTGTCATCAAAAGGTGCCATGTCAACCACATGCAGCAACAGCCGGGTGCGCTGCAAATGGCGTAAAAACAGGTGGCCGAGCCCAGCACCTTCCGATGCACCTTCGATCAATCCCGGCAGGTCGGCCACCACAAAGCTTTGCTCCGGTCCGACCCGCACGACGCCCAGGTTGGGGTGCAAAGTTGTAAACGGATAGTCTGCAATCCGCGGACGCGCGTTGGAGATCGCCGTGATCAGGGTGGACTTTCCCGCGTTGGGCATGCCCAGCAGCCCAACATCTGCCAGAACCTTGAGTTCCAGCTTTAAACTCTTTTTTTCGCCGGGCCAACCCGGTGTTTTCTGGCGTGGGGCGCGATTAATGGCGCTTTTAAACCGCAAATTGCCAAAACCACCGTCTCCACCCTTTGCGATAGTGATGACTTCGCCGGGAGTGAGCAGTTCGTAAAGAACCTCACCGGTTTCGGCATCGGTAATGATGGTTCCGACTGGCATCTTCAAAGTGATATCGCTCCCCGCAGCGCCAAACATGTCGGAGCCCATGCCGTGCTCGCCCCGCCTGGCGTCATGGCGGCGGGAAAAGCGGAAATCCACCAAGGTGTTCAAATTGACATCGGCAACTGCAAACACATGACCGCCGCGCCCGCCGTCACCCCCGTTGGGTCCGCCAAATTCCTTGTACTTTTCGTGTCGGAACGAGACGCAGCCCGCCCCGCCATCTCCAGCCGAGATGTCGATAAAAGCTTCGTCTACAAATTTCATGATTTCGGGCCCCAAAAATAAAAAACCCTGCGCGACGCGCAGGGCTTTGAATGAGCGCTACGGCAGTTTAAGTCGAAGCGGGCGCAGTGATGCTCACTGTATGCTTATTCAATGCGCCTTTGATGGCAAACGACACATGACCGCCTGCCAGGGCAAATAGGGTGTGGTCTTTGCCAATGCCGACATTTACACCCGGGTGAAACTTGGTGCCGCGCTGGCGCACGATGATCGCGCCCGCGCTGATCAATTCGCCGCCGTAGGCTTTCACACCGAGCATTTTGGGCTTTGAATCGCGCCCGTTTCGCGTAGAGCCGCCGCCTTTTTTCTGTGCCATGACCTTAGCCTGTATTGTTCAATGCTTAAGCTGCTGCTGCGCTTGACGCTGCAGCACCCGATATCGCGCCAATGAGCAATTCGGTGAACTGCTGACGATGTCCCTGGCGCTTTTGGTAATGCTTGCGACGGCGCATCTTGAAAATGCCGACCTTGTCGTGTTTGCCATGTGCCAATACTGTGACACTGACCGTTGCGCCGGACACCAAGGGCGTGCCAATCTTGATGTCAGCGCCGTTTCCGACGGCCAACACCTGATCAAACACAATCTCTTGGCCTACGTCCGCAGCAATCTGTTCTACTTTAATTTTTTCGCCGGCAGCAACCCGATATTGCTTGCCGCCGGTTTTTATGACCGCGTACATGTTGACCTCTTTTAACATTTTTGGCCACAGAAGCGAAGCGCCCCAGGCAAAAATGTTTGTAAATTAGTTTAGGCTCTGGAACGAATTTTCGCAGAGCCCATGAGTATAACATGTTTGCGCCATAGTGCCACTGCCCTGCGCGTTTTAACGCGGGCTCGGACGGCACCAGCACCGGGTGGCGGGCGCAGGCTTTCTATAATCCCGTCATCCATGCCCGCTTCGACATTGCACCCGACCGACTCATCCCATCCGACCACCAACCCGCTTTCGATCATTGCAGGTGAAATGCAGGAGGTTGACAGGGTGATTGCACGCAAGCTTGAGTCGAGTGTGCCGCTGGTTGGCGAGGTTTCGCGATACATCATTGCAGCAGGCGGAAAGCGCCTGCGCCCGGCCCTCTTGTTGCTTAGCTGCGGCGCACTGGGTTGCATTGACATACAACGCTTCAACCTGGCGGCCGTGGTGGAATTCATACACACGGCCACACTGTTGCACGACGATGTCGTGGATGAGTCGATCCTGCGAAGGGGCAACCCGACCGCGAACGAGGCTTTTGGCAACCCCGCCAGCGTCCTTGTGGGTGATTTCCTCTATTCCCGCGCCTTCCAGATGATGGTTGAAGCGCAGGACATGCGAATCATGCAGGTGCTGGCCGACGCCACAAACGTCATTGCCGAAGGCGAGGTGCTGCAACTCATGAACATGCACAACGCTGCACTTGACGAGGCCGGCTATGTCGCCGTCATCCGCTCCAAAACGGCCAAACTGTTCGAGGCCAGTGCTCGCGTAGGCGCCATGCTGGCAGGCGCGGATTCACAGATGGAGATGGCTTGCGCAGAGTTCGGGCAGGCACTGGGCACGGCCTTCCAGGTTATTGATGACGTGCTGGACTATGACGGTGAACCTTCAGTGATGGGCAAGAGCCTGGGCGACGACCTGCGCGAAGGCAAAACCACACTGCCCCTGATTTCCGCGATGCAGCGCGGCACGGGTGTCCAGCGCGACTTGATTCGCAAGGCGATTGAAACGGGCGATGTAACCCTGATGGCTCAAGTGGTGGACATCGTCAAAGTGACAGGAGCGCTGGACGTGTCACGCGAAGCAGCGGCGATGGAAGCCCGCCGTGCGATCACAGCGGCCGGGCACCTTCCGGTCAACCCCTATTCGGCCTGTTTGATAGAATTGGCAGCACAGCTTCTGGCGCGGGACCATTGACGTGTCGGGGCAGTGAAGGTCCATCATTTTGGTCTGAAATCGTGCCTTCCATGGGGCATCCAGCGGGGTGTAGCTTAGCCTGGTAGAGCGCTACGTTCGGGACGTAGAGGCCGGAGGTTCGAATCCTCTCACCCCGACCAAATACATGAGTTTTCCGGGTCATAACACCAAATAGTGACTTCGACATCAACCCTGCCCTTGGATATCCCCTTCCCAAACGCTTCGTCAATATGTTGGGCCAAGTGCACAGCATCATTAGGCAAATCCACTCTGACGTAGTACATTTTCAGACCATGGCCGCAGTTGACACCGCCTTTCGCGAACCCCCTCCCATTGCCCTTCCCGGGCTGGGCCGCGCGCTTATTTTGGCTGGCAAACTGGGACAGAAGTCCGCTGAAGACATTTACCGCAAGGCTTCTACCAACCGTACCAGTTTCATAGCAGAGCTGACCGGCTCCGGCAATGTTTCTGCCTCCGACTTGGCGCACACGCTGTCGTCGGCCTTTGCTGCGCCGTTGGTTGATCTGGACGCCATCGACGTCCAGCGCCTGCCCAGGAATCTGTTGGACAACAAGATTTGCAGCGCCTACCGGGTTGTCGTTTTAAGCCGTCGAAACAACCGGCTCATCGTCGCAACCGCTGACCCGTCCGACCAGGAAGCCGCCGAGAAAATCAAATTCTCGACCCAGATGGGAGTGGACTGGGTCATTGCTGAATACGACAAGCTGCTCAAGGTAGTGGAAACTCAGTCCACGTCGACCGCCGAGACCATTGAGGACATCATTGGCAGTGAGTTCGAATTTGTCGAGGGTACGACAGACGGGCTCAGCGACAGCGAACAATCGTCAGCCGCCGAAATCGAAGATGCACCGGTTGTCAAATTTCTGCACAAGATGCTGCTTGACGCTTTCAGCATGCGTGCCTCGGACCTGCACTTTGAACCGTATGAGACAACCTACCGGGTACGCTTTCGCATTGATGGCGAGTTGCGGGAGATCGCGACGCCCCCGGTTGCCATCAAGGACAAACTGGCATCACGCATCAAAGTAATCTCGCGGATGGACATCTCCGAGAAACGAATTCCGCAGGACGGCAAGATGAAGCTCAAGATCGGACCCAACCGGGTCATCGATTTTCGCGTCAGCACGCTGCCAACGCTGTTTGGCGAGAAAATCGTGA
Organism: Rhodoferax sp.; assembly: GCA_031420135.1. Taxonomy (GTDB): domain Bacteria; phylum Pseudomonadota; class Gammaproteobacteria; order Burkholderiales; family Burkholderiaceae_C; genus JANYCG01. The sequence continues at coordinate 6,609 of JANOMD010000382.1, forward strand.
TCCGGATTCTTGACCCCGGCGCCGCCAAACTTGGCATTGATGCACTGGGTTATGAACCCGAAGAGAAAGTCCGATTGCTGCAAGCCATTGGCAGGCCCTACGGCATGATTCTGGTAACGGGGCCAACGGGCTCGGGAAAAACCGTGTCGCTTTACACCTGCCTGAACATTCTCAACAAGCCGGGTGTCAACATTGCAACGGCGGAGGACCCGTCTGAAATCAACATGCCTGGCGTCAACCAGGTCAACGTGAACGAAAAGGCGGGACTGACATTTGCGACTGCATTGCGCTCATTTCTGCGGCAGGACCCGGACATCATCATGGTGGGCGAAATTCGTGACACCGAAACTGCGGATATTTCGATGAAGGCCGCTCAAACCGGCCATTTGGTGCTTTCAACCGTCCATACCAACGACGCACCGACGACCTTGACGCGCCTTCGCAATATGGGCATTGCACCGTTCAATATTGCCTCCAGTGTGATTCTCATCTCGGCGCAGCGCCTGGCCCGCCGGCTTTGCGTCAGTTGCAAAGCCCCGATTGACTTGCCCAAAAAAGCCTATCTTGACGCCGGGTTTGAACTTGCGCAGCTTGACGGCTCATGGGTGAGTTATCGCCCGGTCGGGTGCTCAAGCTGCAACCTTGGCTACAAAGGCCGGCTCGGCATCTACCAGGTGATGCCGATCACGGAGGAAATCCAGCGCATCATTCTGCGTGATGGCACTGCACTTGACATCGCGACCCAGTCCGAGCGCGAAGGCGTGCGGTCACTGCGGCAGTCAGGCCTGTTGAAGGTCAAGCAGGGCCTGACGTCGCTGGAAGAAGTACTGGCTGTTACCAACGAATAGCAATGAATAGAATTGAGCATTCTGGGGGAACTTATGGCAACAGCGGCGAAGTCAAACATTATTAAGAAAAGCGTCAAGGAATTTGTCTTCGAATGGCAAGGCAAAGACCGCAGCGGCAAGCAGGTCCGGGGGGAAACGCGGGCAGCCGGGGTGAACCAGGTGCAGTCCGCACTGCGCCGTCAGGGGATCACGCCCACCAAGCTCAAAAAGCGGCGCATGAGCGCGGGCAGCGCGATCCGGCCCAAAGACATGGCAATTTTCACCCGGCAACTGGCGACCATGATGAAAGCCGGCGTGCCGCTGTTGCAGGCCTTTGATATCGTGGGTCGTGGCAACCCCAATCCTCGCGTGACCAAGCTTTTGAATGACATCCGCACTGACGTCGAAACCGGCACGTCTTTGAGCGTTGCATTCCGCAAATTTCCACTGTACTTTGACAATCTCTACTGCAACCTGGTCGAAGCCGGTGAGTCGGCCGGTATTCTGGATCAGTTGCTGGACCGCCTGGCGGTCTACATGGAGAAGACCGAGGCCATCAAATCCAAGATCAAGTCTGCCCTGATGTACCCCATCAGCGTGTTGGTGGTGGCTTTTGTGGTGGTGGCGGTGATCATGATTTTTGTGATTCCCGCGTTCAAGGAGGTTTTCAGCAATTTTGGCGGCGAGCTTCCGATGCCAACCCTGGTCGTGATTGCGATGAGCGAGTTTTTTGTCAACTACTGGTACTTGATATTCGGAGGCCTTTTTGGCGGGTTTTACTTTTTCATGCAGGCCTGGCGACGCAACGAAAAAGTACAAATGTTCATGGACCGCCTGATGCTCAAGCTGCCGATTTTTGGCACCTTGGTGGACAAGTCCTGCATTGCGCGCTGGACCCGAACGTTGTCAACCATGTTTGCGGCCGGTGTGCCACTGGTGGAGGCTCTGGATTCCGTGGGTGGCGCTGCAGGAAATTCCGTCTATACCGCAGCCACCCTGAAAATTCAGCGCGAGGTGTCCACTGGCACCGGATTGACGGTTGCCATGACCAATGTGAACCTGTTCCCGTCCATGGTGCTGCAAATGTGTTCAATTGGCGAAGAATCAGGCTCGATCGACCACATGCTTGGCAAGGCTGCCGATTTTTACGAAGCTGAAGTGGACGACATGGTGGCGGGCATCTCCAGCCTCATGGAACCCATCATCATCGTGATTTTGGGCACCATCATCGGGGGCATTGTGGTGGCAATGTACCTGCCGATCTTCAAATTGGGCCAGGTTGTTTGATGCTGGCTGCGCAGTGGCTGGACGCAAGTCTGGTGGGCGTTTTTGGCCTGCTGGTAGGCAGCTTCCTGAACGTGGTGATCTATCGCCTGCCCAAAATGATGGAGAACCAGTGGGCCGTTGAATGTGCCGGGGCAACCGGCAAGGACGCACCGCCAACACCCACCTTCAACCTGATGGTGCCGCGCTCCCGATGCCAGGACTGCGGCCACCCGATCCGCTGGTTTGAGAATGTTCCTGTGGCCAGTTACCTGGCACTTCGCGGCAAATGCGCTAGCTGCGCCGCCGCCATCAGCGTGCGCTATCCGTTGGTTGAACTGGCAACCGGTCTGCTGTTCGGCTGGGCTGGCTGGCAATGGGGCCTGTCCACCACCGCCCTGGTCTGGTGTGCATTTTCTGCAGCGATTGTGGCGCTGGCCATGATCGACTGGGACACCACATTCCTGCCGGATGACATCACGCTGCCGCTACTTTGGGGTGGTTTGATTGCCGCTGCGTTGAAGTTGACGGCAATCACATTGACCGCGTCACTGTGGGGTGCAGTCGCCGGCTATGTCGCGCTTTGGAGCATTTACTGGGCGTTCAAGCTGATCACCGGCAAGGAAGGCATGGGTTATGGCGACTTCAAGCTGTTTGCCGCGCTGGGTGCCTGGTTTGGCTGGCAGGCGCTGGTACCGATCATCCTGATGGCGTCGGTGATCGGCGCCATCGTCGGGATCGCCATGAAGTTCAGCTCCGGCCTGCGCGAAGGTGGCTATATCCCGTTTGGTCCATTTTTGGCGGGCGCCGGGTTGACGGCGATGTTTTTTGGGCCTCAGGCTATCCTGCAATTTGTCGGACTTTGAAGCATGGCGGGCGTGTTTCGATTGGGGTTGACGGGCGGCATCGGCAGCGGCAAAAGTTGCGTCGCGCAGTTTTTCTCAAATCTCGGTGCCGCTGTCATTGACGCGGATGCCATATCCCGCGCAGTGACAGCGCCACAAGGGGCCGCCATTGCTGCGCTCTCAGCCGAGTTCGGTGCCGATTTCATCACTGCCACCGGCGCGCTGGACCGCGACCGGATGCGCAACCTGGTTTACAGCGACGCCAACGCCCGAAAGCGGCTCGAGGCAATCCTGCACCCGCTGATCGGCCAGGAGATAGCCCGCCAGACTGATGCGGCGGTTCAGACGGCCAGCCGTTGCCTGGTGTTTGACATCCCGCTGCTGGTGGAATCAAGCCACTGGCGCCAGAACCTGAACCAGGTGCTGGTGGTTGATTGCGCGCCAGAGGTCCAGATCCAGCGGGTCATGGCACGCAGCGACCTGGCGCGCGCAGAAGTGCAGGCCATCATCCACTCGCAGGCGCCGCGTGAGGTGCGGCTGCGGGGCAGCGACTTGGTGATTTTCAACGATGACATTGATTTGACTCAACTGGAATCGGAAGTTACGCAGATCTGGCGGTGGTTCGGGCTATCATCTCAGTAGCGAAGAAGCACTTTGGAATCAGGAAAAATCAGCGTGATCCTTTACGAATATCCATTCAACGAAAGAATTCGCACTTATCTGCGGATAGAGCATTTGTGCCAGCGTCTGGCCGAGCTTGTGTCGCGCGATTCAGCACTGGACCATCACTTTGCCTTGGCCACCATCTTCGAAATCATGGACGTTGGCGCCCGTGCCGATCTCAAATCCGACGTGATGCGCGACCTCGAGAAACAAAAGCAGATTCTCAACGGGTACCGGGGCAACCCAGCCATCGAAGAACGGGTTCTGGACGGAGTAATTTTCGATCTGGACCAGAAATTTGCCACGCTCAACGGCATGACGGGCAAGGCGGGCCATTCGCTGACCGAGAACGACTGGCTGATGAGCATTCGAAGCCGCGTGGGGATTCCGGGTGGCACTTGCGAGTTTGACCTGCCGGCCTACTACGCCTGGCAGCATGACACGGTTGAGAAGCGGCGTGACGACCTTCAGCGCTGGGTCGCGACACTGGTGCCACTGGCCGATTCGGTGCGTATGCTGCTCAAGCTGCTGCGGGAATCCGGCGTGCCGCAGAAAGTGATCGCAACTGCGGGGCAGTTCCAGCAAAACCTGCCGCAGGGTCGCACTTTTCAACTGCTGCGCCTGGCGCTGAATCCCGCCCTTGGCCTGATCCCCGAAATCAGCGGCAACCGCTTGATGGTGTCAATTCGGCTAATGCACCTGGAAGCTGATAACCACTTGCATTCGAGCGCCCAGGACAGTGCTTTTGAACTGACCCTGTGCTCCTGAGTTTTTCTCGGAGGGTCGTACGGAACAAGTCAAACCAAAAATAGTTAGCTGCCCTGCCTGCGGCGGTGAGAGCGCTTACAGCACCGTCAACCAGTACCGGCCATTTTGCAGTGCACGCTGCAAGGGCATTGACCTGGGTGCGTGGGCCAGTGAAAGCTTCAGAATGCCGACCGATGCGCCGCCCGATGACCAGGTTTATGGCGATGCACGATTGCAATAATTGCGAAGCTGGG
>JANOMD010000383.1:0-2117 GCA_031420135.1 Rhodoferax sp.
AGCGTCAAAGAAGTGCGTTACCACTTGCGCCACAGCACCGACTGGATGCTGCGTCTGGGCGACGGCACGCCCGAATCGCATGCGCGCATGCAGGCGGCGGTGAACTACCTGATGCCGTACACGCAGGAGTTTTGGATGCCATCTGCGATGCAAGTCGATGCGCTCAAGTCTGGCATTGCAGTCGACATGCAATCGCTCAAAGACCGTTGGCAAATCTCCGTCAACGCCGTGCTGGCCGAAGCCACTCTTGCATCGCCCAGCGCCGCAGGCCACGTCACCCGGGGCAAAGACGGCATGCATTCCGAGCATCTGAGCTATTTGCTGGCCGACATGCAAAGCCTGGCACGCGCGCACCCTGAGGCGGTTTGGTGATTGCGATGACCGCCCCTTGCGTCGATGCGGTGGACTCGCTGGATGCCATCTGGCAACTGCTGGAGCAAATCCCCGACCCGGAAATCCCCGTGGTCAGCATCCGCGAGCTGGGCATTCTGCGCGACGTGCGGCACGATGCGCAGGGCACTATCGAGGTCGTCATCACGCCCACCTACAGCGGCTGCCCGGCCATTGGGCAAATGGAAGATGACATTCGCGCGGCCTTGCAAAGCGCCAACCTGCCCGCCCGCATCGTCACGCAACTGGCCCCGGCCTGGACGACGGACTGGATGACAGCATCGGCCCACCAGAAGCTGCGCGAATACGGCATTGCACCACCGCAGCATCTTATTGGGCATGACAACGCAGCCAATGTGATTCGATTTGCGTCGCGCTCGGCGGGCAGCACACGCGTGCCCTGCCCACGCTGCGCCAGCTCAAACACCACCGAAACCTCCCATTTCGCATCCACTGCGTGCAAAGCGCTTTACAAGTGCCTGGACTGCCTGGAGCCGTTTGATTATTTCAAGCCTTACTGAAGAATCCATGGTTCAAGTCAAGGTGTCAACCCGCTTCCATAACCTGCCTGTCAGCCGCGTCACGCCTGAGGCTGCGGGCGCAGTCGCCATCAGCTTCGCGGTGCCCGCCGCGCTGCATGAGGCCTTCAACTACGCGCCTGGCCAATTCCTGACGCTGCGCGCGCAGATCGGTGGCGAGGACGTTCGGCGCAGTTATTCAATTTGCAGCGCCACGGCAAGGTACCGTGATTTTGGAGAATTGGAAGTGGGCATTCGCCCGATGCAGGGCGGCTTGTTCTCCAACTGGGCGGCCACCACCGTCAAAGTGGGAGACGTATTGCCCGTGATGCCGCCAGACGGGCGTTTTGTGTCGAAACGCCCTCGCGCAATCCACCGCGTCGGGTTTGCGGCGGGCTCGGGCATCACGCCCATCCTTGCCATCATCGCCACATCGCTGCAAGAGCAGGCTGACTCGAAGTTCACATTGGTGTACGGCAACCGCAGCATGGCCAGCGTGATGTTCAATGAGGCGCTGCAAGACCTCAAAGACCGCTACCCGGATCGCCTCACGCTGATCCACATCCTGTCTCGTCAGGCGCAGGAAGTGGATTTGCTGCAAGGCCGTATTGATGCTCCGAAAGTGCGCGCCTTGGTCGCGGCCCTGCTGCCTGCGTCCAGCATGGATGAGGTGTTTATCTGCGGGCCAGAGGCGATGATTGAAGCCACGCAAGGCGCGCTGCTGGAATGTGGCGTACCGGCTCGCAACATTCACACGGAGCGTTTTACCTCGCCCCGGCTGGAGGCGATCCCGCACGCGCAAAGGTGGGTCGTGGCAGCGCTTCAAGCTCCCACAGTAGAGGGCTCCATCGCCTTGCAGGTCACATTGGACGGAACGCAACATGCCCTGCACATGCGCGCCGACGAACGTGTGCTTGACGTTGCACTGGCGGCGGGGCTAGATTTGCCTTACTCCTGCAAAGCCGGTGTCTGCTGCACCTGCCGCGCCAAAGTAACGGCGGGTGCGGTGGTGATGGACAGAAACTTCACCCTGGAGTCTTGGGAAGTTGACAAAGGCTTCGTGCTGACCTGCCAGGCCCGACCCACCACGAACGAAGTCAGCGTCAATTTCGACGAACGCTAGTGTCAAGGCTTCATCGTGCGGGTCAGCAAGCTAAACTGCAACCCACCCGGAAAAAAGCACCATGGCCAAAATACTCGTCACCGGCG
>JANOMD010000384.1:0-6109 GCA_031420135.1 Rhodoferax sp.
AGCTCTCCACCCTGCAGGAAGTCGATAGTCATGGCATCGGTCTACTCGGTTAATCTGGCGCGGGATCACCATACACCGTTATTATGTCCAGCATATGCGCGAGGCGCGCAGCCTGTTTGACAACATCCGCAAGTGTTTGAAGTGTTTGTGCGACCTGCTGTCATCCAATAGGGGCGAGGTGCTGACTTGAAGTCTTGACCATCCAACACGACGCAGGAGATGTATGACGAAATTTCCAAATCGGCTCATGGGTTTTATGGTGCTGGCGGTTTCCAGCGCTTTTTCCCATTCCCAAGTGACACCCACCCAGACACGCGGCGGACTGCTGTACACCACGCATTGCGTTGCCTGCCACACCACGCAAATGCACTGGCGCAACGACAGGCAAGCCTACGATTGGGACAGCCTGAAAGTTCAAGTGCGCCGCTGGCAGGGCAACGCGGCCTTGCAGTGGGGCGAGGCTGACATCACCGAGGTGTCGCGCTATTTGAATGACACCATCTACCGCTACCCAACCCCGGCTGATCGCGTGGGGCTGGTTTCGCGCCCCAAGTCCCCGTCAATCCAACAATCTAACCAGGGTCAATGATGTCCATGCCTGAGCAAGTGAGGTACGCCAGCCCAGCGGACCGGGGTGAGGCAGACCGCATCGGCGGTGCGCTGCTGCGACATCAGCAGGGACATCTCACCGAAGATGCTGCCGGGGCCAAATGCAGCCAGGCGCGTGTGTGTATTCAGGCCGACGCTCAAGATCCTGATTTCGACCTGCCCCTTTTCGACGATGTACATCGAGGACCCTGCGTCGCCATGGGAAAAGAGGGTGCCCGCTGCGAACTGGAGTTGGACTTGCCCCGTTTCCACGGACACATTTAAGCTTCTTGGGTTCGATGGCTTGGTATGCCTGAACCTTGGTCAATTATGAACGACGCAGGCTTATCCACGGCGCTTGCCTGTGGACAAGGCGACGGGCCTTCACACAAGCCCAGAGGCGTCTTGTCCACAGGTGCGAAGCACGCGGTGGGTAAGCCGTCTTGGGGCGACGCTGGTTGTAACGGTTGTTCTGACGGTTTTGATTTCTGTTCCTTGTGTTTCCTCTCAAAGTTGATGGGCGACATGTAGCCCAATGCCGAATGCAGTCGCCTGGGGTTGTACCAACCCTCAATCCACGTGAAGACGGCCAGCCGCGCCTGGGTTTGCGTCTCCCAGACACGCCGGTCAATCAACTCACACTCCAGCGTGGCAAAGAAGCTCTCAGCCATGGCGTTGTCATACGCATCGCCCACGCTGCCCATTGAGGGGCGAACCCCCATCTGAGCGCAGCGGTTGCCAAACTCGATGCTGGTGTACTGGCTGCCCTGATCCGAGTGGTGAATCACCGACTGGGGCTTGCGCGTCATCAAGGCCATGTCCAGCGCCTGCGTCACCAGATCAGCCGTCATGCGCACGCCAAACGCCCAGCCCACCACCTTGCGGCTGAATACATCGGTCACTGCGGCCAAGTACAGAAAGCCCGCCCATGTTGGGATGTAGGTCATGTCGGCCACCCACAACTGGTTGATGTCGGTGGCCACAAACTGGCGATTCACCAAGTCGGGTGCCGGGCGCTGACGTGGGTCGCGTTGGGTGGTCACGCAGTAGCTGCGTCTGCGGCTGACCCCGCACCAGTGGTTTTGGCGCATCACACGGGCCACACGTTTCCTGCTGGCAACGACACCCTCGTCGCGCAATTGGGCGCGAACGCGCGGCATGCCGTAAGTGGCATCGCTGGCCGTGAAGGCAGCCTGGATTTGCAGCGCCAAGGCTTCATTGGCTTGTTGGCGCGCGCTGGGCGCACGATCCACCCAGTCGTAGCAGCCGCTCTTGGAGACTTGAAGTGTTTCACACATGTTGCGTACCGGTAGGTCGGCCTGATTCGCCTTGATCAGCGCGTAGACGCTGTGAGCGTCGGCTCGCTTTTGTTGGCGAACCAGGCCGTAGCCTTTGACAATATGTCGCGCTCCATTTGCAGTTGGCGCACTTTGCGGCGCAGTTCAACCAGCTCTTGGCGCTCGCTGGTGCTCAAGGGCAATTCGGGCGGGACGCTACCCGCGGGCAGATTCAAGCGCGCTTTGCGCACCCAGCTCAGGATGCTGGTGACGTGGCAGCCAAATTCACGGGCCAGCTCATTGGGGTTGCGCCCAGTCTGCACGAGTTCGACCAGTTGCTCTTGAAATTGCGCCGAGTAAGGCGGCTTGGGGGTATGCGGTTTGGGCATCTTGGACTCCTTTTTGTTGAACAATAAGGTGTCCGTGAAATGGGGTCAACTCCAAGTCCAGCCCGGCCACTGCTCGCCCAAGAGCGCGACTTCGGCATGCTCCAAAGCGCGGTCGAGGTCCACGAACCACTGCGTGCGCGGGTCGGGCGGTGACAGGCCCAGCGCCACCAGGTTGCGGCTGCGGGCGCTGTCAGGAAGCACACCGGCCAGCAGCGGCCTCACCCCGGTTGCGGCCAGCGCCTTCGCGCCTGCGGCAATGATTTCGCACGCGGTCGCGTCAACGGTCGTCACCCGGCTCAGATCAAGCACACAAAAACGCGTGCCCGGCGCGGTCGATGCCAATTGCTGTGCGAGCGGGTCGGCCGTGCCGAAGAAGAGGGCGCCTTGCGGCTTGAACACCGCGATCTTCAAACGATGCTGCCGCAGCCAGCTTGCCTGCTCGGCTGCCCACACGCGCTTGGACCCCAGCTAGATACTGGCTTGGGCACCGAAGCTCGTCGCAGCAGACAGTTCAACGGCAAGCAACACCATCGCCAGCACGGCACCTACCATCAAGGCGAGCGGCACGCTGCCCCAAAACATCGCAGCGGCGACGAAGGCTGCGACGAGGCTGATGTCCAATGCACGCGCCCCAAGCGCTCCCGCTGCGAGAACACCAACGACCAGCAAGTTGGCAAGGCTCAGCAATGCAGCGACCAACCAGTCGCCGAGCAATTGCACGGGGCTCCAAGCCCACGCCGCCTTTGATGCTGCCGAACTTTTCATTCAAATAATTCAAATCTCATAGGTGCCAGCGCCGCGCGGGTTGCGGGTGGTGAACACCCAAGCGCGGATAAGTGTACTCAGTCGCGCGGGCAGATTGAGCATGGCAGTAAAGGAAGCTCTGCATAACTCCAAATGGAAAAAAATTAACCTACGAGTTAATTTTATCCACCGGAATACAAATTTTAGCCAAAAACAGATAAATAAATGCCTCTAGCTCTCGTGTTATATGCACAAATAGCTACTAAATTAATAGCAATTTGACAGCCACGAAAAGCCAGTCGTCAGTCGATGTTGCTGGAACCGGCGGCCATCTTTTCGCCGCCGCTTGCAACCAGGTTCACGCCTACAGCATCCCGCGAACCAGCGTGGTGTACCAGCGCAATCTGGTGGGAGATTCGACCAGGCCGCGCATTGCTGCGGGAGATGCGGGGGTTTTACGCCGGTTGATGGCTATTTCAATGGGGGAATACTTGGGGTCATACGGTTGAAATGCCTATCCGTGGAAGGTGCGCAGATGCTTGAAATTGATCTCCATGTTGCACCTCTACTTTATGCAGAAAATCTGCACAATACATCTTGATAATTGAGATTGTCAGGAGACCGGGCGCGTGGTATCTTTCTCCCACCAAGCCTAAAACCTTGATGGAAGAAGGAAGACATTGACCGAAATTTTCAGATCCTTTCAAATTCAGACGTCCGATCCTGCGGTTCAGATCATCGGGCGAGTCGGGGGCGAAGGTCCCCCGCTGCTGCTGCTGCATGGCAATCCCCTCACGCACCGAAGCTGGGACCGTATCGCGCCGCGGTTGGCCCAGGATTTCACGGTGGTTGCCACCGACCTCAGAGGTTATGGCGACAGCTCCAAACCGACCGGGGACGACGACCACCAGAACTATTCGTTTCGGCGCATGGCGCAAGATCAAGTGGAGGTGATGCAGCATCTGGGTTTCGAAACCTTCTTTGTTGCAGGCCACGACCGGGGTGCTCGTACTGCCTTGCGCATGGCTCTCGACCATCCGGAAAAGGTCCGGATGGTTGCATTCCTCGACATCCTTCCGACCCACTGCGTTGTGCAGGACATGGGCGCGCAGCTGGCACTTGACCTTTACCACTGGTGGTTCATGGCCCAGCCTCGTGGCTTTCCGGAGCGGCTGCTTCACGGCAACGAGGAGTACTACATCCGCAACAAGTTGATGAAGCAGGGGCCAGGAAAGGGTGGCTTCACCGAGGCGGAGATCCAGGAGTACATACGCGTGTGCACCCCCGCGAACATTCATGCCGTATGCGAGGACTATCGCGCCGCCGCAACCGTCGATCTGGCCATGGACACGGCGGATTTCGAGGCAGGCCGCAAGGTGACTTCTCCGGCCCTCGTGCTGTGGGGAGAGAAAAGCCACACCGCCCATCACCACAACCCGCTGGAGGACTGGCCGCGGTACTGCTCCAACATTGTTGGAATGACTGCACTGCCGTGCGGACACTATCCCGTCGAACAGGCGCCGGATGAGACATACAGCCAGCTGTACCGCTTCTTCAAGGGAATCGGCTCCGAGGCCGGTAGTGGCAATCAAACCTCGGGCGAGCCAGCCCGCCAACGTTCGGTCGCATAGCAGGCAACGTGCATCGTCCGTATCGAATTCAATGCCCACCGATCCCATACACCCAAAGCAAGGCCACTTCGATGCGAAGGCGGTCTGCAATAACAGGAGCAACCGATGAGAGCAAATAGAACACTGGCCCTGATGGCACTTGCAGCGGCATTTGCCGCCGCGCCATTGGTGGCATCAGCTGAATCTTTCCCGACAATGCCGCTGAAATTGGTCGTGGCATTTGCCCCGGGCACCGGCAGCGACATCCTGGGGCGGTTGCTGGCAATCAAACTTTCGGAACAGCTTGGCCAAAGCGTGGTGGTTGAGAACCGTGCAGGAGCAGGAGGCATCATCGGTACGAACGCCGTGGCGAAGTCTCCTCCCGATGGCTACACGCTGGCATTGGGGACAAATGCAACCCTGATCACGTCGCCCCTGCTCAGCACGAATCCCCCGTACCGCGCTGACAAAGACTTCGTGCCCATCGGGACTGTGGCTCGAACGCCGATGGTCGTCGTCACCAGCAGCGGCGCCGAAGCGCCACAGAACTTCCAGGAGATGGTCGCCCGCGCGCGCGCCAAAAATACCAGCTTCGCCAGCGCGGGGGTAGGAACGATCGGACACCTGACCAGCGAGGTCCTGGTCAAGAAGCTCGGACTTGAAGCCAATCACGTGCCGTACAAGGGCAGTGGACAGTCTCTTACCGACGTGGCGCGAGGAGAAATACTTTTCGCAACGGACACACCGGCTGCTGCATTGCCTCTGATCCGCGGTGGAAAGTTGCGGGCTCTGGCAGTTACCGGTGAGAAGCGGCTTCAGTCCCTGCCTGACACGCCAACCCTGCTCGAATCTGGACTGTCTGATGTCAAGCTCGGTGTGTGGTGGGGCCTGGTAGCGCCGTCAGGCACGCCACCAGCGGTCGTGGATCGTCTGAGCGCGGAACTCGCAAAGATCGTCGCGAGCGCTGAGATGCGCAGGCGAATGCAGGACATGGAACTGGAGCCGATCTCGCTCTCAGGCTCGCAGTTTGGCGCGTTTATTCGGTCCGAGTATCCGTTCTGGCAGCAGTTCCTGATTAAGTCGGGCATCAAGCTCGATTAAGCAATCGCAACAATAGATTGGAGACAACTGTGCAGACCTTTTTCAGCTCCGAAAATTGACGGTGCTCACGGCGCCACTGTCGCATGCGCACCGGGTAATCCCGGTGCATCTGTCCACCGCAATTTTGTATTAGCGCGTACATTCGTACAAGTCGAAACCTGAAACCCCCAACCCGCAACTTCGCAACGTGATCAACTCCCCCCAGCCGGGTCCGATGGCGCTCGAAGGCGTCAGCGTCGTGGACATCTCCAATTTCCTTGCGGCGCCGATGTGTTCGATGTTCCTCGCGGACTTCGGCGCCGACGTGATCAAGATCGAGCGGCCCCTCGTCGGCGATGAGATTCGCCGCTGGGGGGAAGTCAAGAACGGGGTCGGCCTCTACTACAAGGCGGTCAACCGC
>JANOMD010000385.1:0-33643 GCA_031420135.1 Rhodoferax sp.
TCGACACGTCGGCACAGGCGCTCGAACGCCAACCAGGCGGATAACCCTTGTTGTATTGACGGCCCAAACCCTCACCCGCCCGACCCATCCAGCCAGCCCGCCACCAGCTTCGCGTCCCGCGCCACCAGGCGCCAGGTGGTGTCTGCTTTGGGCAGGGTCAGGGGCAGGGTCAGCAGGCGTTTGTCGCGGGCCACCAGCGCAGCGACTTTGCGCGCGGCACCGGCGTAAAACATTAACTCGTCGAGCTTGTTGATGCGCCAGCGGCTGACTGACCTGGCTGCGCCGCCGGGGCCGGGCACTTCGACGGCCAGCCATTCGTCGCCCGACGCAAAACCGGCGGCTTCGGCAGCGCCGCCGCGCAACACGGTTTTGATTTGCACAGCCGTGCTCTCGGTCACCCGCAGGCCCAAGGCTTGTGCCATTTGCGACGGCTCTTTGAGCACAGTCACGCCGGCGCCCAGCAGCAGCGCTTCAAGCGGCAATTCGCCGGTGCCGTGGACCCAGGCGGCCAGCTCGGGCGCCCAGGAGCGACCGGTGAGCGCCAGCAGCACAGCGGCCAGGTCGGCCTCGGCCATCGGCCCAGCCTGGCAGCGCAGCCACAGCGCACGCATGACGTGGTCCAGCGTGACGGGCGCGGCGTCGGCTTTTGATTCAGCGCGCAGGCTCAAATCAAGGCACAGGGCCACCAGCGCGCCCTTGGTGTAGTAGCTGATGGTGGCGTTGGGGGTGTTTTCGTCCTGCCGGTAATATTTGACCCAGGCGTCAAAACTGGCTTGCGCGACCGACTGCACCTTGCGCCCCGGCGCCTGCAGCACCTGATTGACGGTTTTGGTCAGCAGCTTGAAATAGGTGGCGTCATCAATCAGGCGCGCGCGGCGCAGCAGCAGGTCGTCGTAATAGCTGGTGAAGCCTTCAAAAAACCACAACAGCGAAGTGTAGTTTTCAGTGGCGTAGTCGTAGCTTGCAAACTCAGCCGGGCGCAGCCGCTTGACGTTCCAGGTGTGAAAGTACTCGTGGCTGATCAGCCCCAAAAGCGTGGTGTAACCGTCCGACTGTTTGGTAGGCGCTGCGTTGGCATTTGCAGCCGTCATTGTCTGCACTGCAAGCCGGGGCAGGTCTTTTCGGTTGCAGATCAGCGCAGTGGAATTGCGATGCTCCAGCCCGCCGTAGCCGTCGTCGACCGCGTTCAGCATGAACAGGTAGCTTTTGAATGGCGCGCCTTGGGCTGATTTTTTACCGTCCCCCACCCGCACATTCTGGCCCGCACTCGGCCCATGCCAGAAGCGGATTTCCTCCTCGCAGATGCGCCGGGTATCGGCCATCAGCCGCGCACCATCGAAGGACGCAGGCGCGCCGACCACCACAAACCGGTGCGGCACGCCGCAGGCGACAAACGAGCCGCTCCAAAAGTTGCCCATTTCAACCGGGCAATCGGCCAGTTCGTCGTAATTTGCCGCAAGGTAAGTGCCAAAGCCATTCTTGCTGACCTTGACCGGTGCCAGACCGGTGGCGACGCTCCAGGTTTTGGTGGCGGCATGCGGCAAGATGGCGATCTCATGCGGCGCATCGGTTTGCCCGTCTACCCGCAGGCACAGCGAGGTGCCGTTGAAAAACCCGCGCGACGCATCCAGCCAGGCGGTGCGCACCGAGTGGTCCAGCGCATAAACCTCATAGCTGACGACCAGTGGTTGGGCCGGGTTGGAGGCCACCTGCCAACTGCATTTGTCAAGCTGCACCGCCTCAAGCTTGCGGCGCCGCTGGTGTGCCTGCAGGTGTTGCAGGTTTTTCGAAAACTCGCGCACCAGGTAGCTGCCCGGAATCCACACTGGCAGGCTCAGGCGCTGCAATGGGGCCGGGTTGCAGACGGTGAGCGTGACGCGAAAAAGGTGGGCCTGCAGGTTGGCAATTTCAACCTTGAACTGAATGACAGCCGCAGCCATCAGTTTTTGATACCCGCCAAATGTTTTTCAACTTGCGCGGCGTCAATGGCACCCGGCACACGCGAGCCGTCGGCAAAAATCAGCGTCGGCGTGCCGGTGATCTTGTATTTTTTACCCATCTCGACGTTGCGCATCAGGGCCGACGCATCGCATTTCGGCAGGGCCGGTGCAGCGGCCTGGTCGCGCACCATCCAGTCCATCCAGGCTTTGACTTGGTCTTTGGCGCACCAGATGTTGCGGGATTTCTCGGCTGAATCTGCGCCAAGGATCGGGTACAAATACATGCTGATAGTGACGTTGTCCACCTTTTGCAGATCGCGCTCGAAGCGCTTGCAATAGCCGCAGTTGGGGTCTTCAAACACAGCCAGTTTACGTTTGCCGTTGCCGCGCACGATGGTGAAGGCGTCTTGTTTAGGCAGGTCGGCAAAGACAACAGCGGTGAGCTTGTTGATGCGCTCCTCGGTCAGGTCGCGCTTTTGCCGGGTGTCGATCAGGTTGCCCTGAAACAGGAAATTGGCCTCGGCGTCGGTGTAAAAAATCTCGGTGCCGTTGATGCGGATTTCAAACATTCCAGGCATCGGGCTTTTGGTGACCTCATCCAGCCGCCCCATTTGCGGCAGGCGCTCGGCCAGGTTTTTGCGGATGACCGCCTCGTCGCCAAATGCGGCTAGCGCAGGCACGGCCAACAGAATAGCGAGTAGGGTTTTGTGGAGTTTCGTCATGGTGGGGTCAGGTTAGATTCAAAAATAGTCAGAGCAAATCAAAATGATATATTAAAAATAGCAAACTATGTATATAACACGAGAGCTAGAGGCCTATTTTATTAATTTTTTCACGTTTTCGGTCATTTATGCCAGTTAAATTAACTTGTAGGTTAATTTTTAATCTCATATCAGAGCCTGTCAGCGCCCCATGGCCTGGCGCGTCACCCAAATTTTCAGCGGGCCGCTGCGCTCAAAACCGTTCATTCCCAAATTTCGCAAACTGGCCCAGTTGCTGCCAGTTCGCGCAAACAGGCGTTGCAAGCCATCCGTGGCGCCGCTGAGCAAGGCCGCATCCACCTTGCGCGAGCGCTCGTAGCGGCGCAGCAGTTTTTCGTCGGCCACGCTGCGCCAGTAGTCGCGCCCGGCCAACAGCGACGCCAGTTGCGCAACATCGGCCAGGCCCAGGTTCAACCCTTGCCCGCTCAACGGGTGCACGGTGTGCGCCGCGTCACCCGCCAGCGCCCACGCGCCGCCCGCATTGCGGCCAACCCAGGCCTGCGTTCGCGCCAGTTGCAACGGCCATAGGGTCCGCCGCGTGGACAGCACCATGCGCCCAAAGCGGCCATGGCAGGCATCCTGCACCGCCTTGGCAAAATCTGCTTCGTCCAGGTCCATCAACGCCAGCGCGCGCGCTTCTTCTGCTGACCACACGATGGCGACAGAGTTCCCCAACGGTGTTTTGGACACATCCTCTGCAGCGGACTCCAGCGGCTCCAGCGGCCCCATCGGCAGCACGCCCAAAATCGATTCATGCGCAAACCACTGGCGCGCTGCCTGGTGGTGCGGCAACTCGCAAAAGAGCCGGGCGGCAATGGCGCGCTGGGTGTAAGGCATCACGTCAAACTCGACCCCGAATTCCGCGCGCGACTGGCTGGCCTTGCCTTCGCACACCACGGTGAGTAGGGCGCTTTGGGGGGCATTGAACTGCTGGATTTGCGGCTGAAACTGCGTCGCCTGCGCCAACTGCGTTTGCAGCGCGGGCACGTCGACGATCCAGGCTAGCGCGTCGGAATCTGTGTCGGAGGCGTTGAAAATCACCTCGCCGCCGTCGTCGCCCAGCACCTGCATCGTGAGCACCGGCGTGGCATGCGCCGCGTCGGGCCAGCAGCGCAACGAGTCAAGCAGTGTTTTTGATTTTTGATTGAGGGCGTAGGCACGGATGTCAGAGCGTTTGTCGCAATGTGCTGAATCCGGGGCCGATGGATCAGGCCCGTCGTGCACCACCAGGGCCACTTTGAGCCGCTCCTTGGCCAGCAGCAGCGCCAATGTGCGCCCGACAATGCCGCCGCCGCGAATACAAACATCAAACGAACTTGCCATCCGCCCAATTGTAGAAGGCAGGCAAAATCGGGGGTTACCTTCAAGGATTTACCCCATGGCCTCACCCGATTTGCCCGCCAGCGACATCACCGCCCGCATTGATCAACTGTTCATCTACCCGGTGAAGTCCTGCGCCGGCATTGCCTTGGCAGATTCGCCACTGTGCGAATTCGGGCTGGACCTGGACCGCGCCTGGATGGTGGTCGATGCCAATGGCGAATTTGTGTCGCAGCGCGAGTTGCCGCGCATGGCGCTGGTGACGCCGCAGCTTAAAACCCATGAGATGGTGCTGCGCGCACCCGGCATGCTGGCCCTGCACGTCAACATCGACGCGGTTGAGCAACCGGCAAAAGTGAGGGTGTGGGACGACGTGGTCAACGCTTACGACATGGGCGATGTGGCGGCGCAGTGGTTCACCGATTTTCTGTCGCTGACCGATGCCGGACTGCCGCTCGCCAACGCCCCCAAATGCCGCATGGTGCGCTTTGACCCCGACCACAAACGGCTCTCCAGCCTGAAGTGGACCCAGGGCGCAGAGGCGCTGAACCAGTTTGCCGACGGGTTTCCGCTCCTGGTCATCAGCACGGCCTCGCTCGATGCGTTGAACGACAAGTTGGCCGCAGCCGGGCAAGCCCGTGTCACCATGGCGCGCTTTCGGCCTAACGTGGTGCTTTCCGGGGTTCAAGCGCACGACGAGGATCGGCTGGGGCAGTTGCAAATTGCCACCGATTCCGGCCCTGTGACGCTGGCGCTGGTCAAGCCGTGCCCGCGCTGCCCGATTCCCAACATCGACCCCGCCACCGCACACAGCAGCCCCGAAGTGGGCGACATGCTGCAAACCTACCGCCAGGACGCGCGGGTGGACGGCAGCATCACCTTTGGCATGAACGCCATCACGGTCACAGGCTTTGACAGCGTGCTGCGCGTGGGGCAGGCGGTCACGGCCAATTTCAGATTCGACTGATCACTTAGACTCGGGGGTTCGCTTTTTGACTGTTTTGGAGCATCTCGCATGAGTTTGAAATGTGGCATCGTGGGCTTGCCCAACGTGGGGAAATCCACCCTGTTCAACGCCTTGACCAAGGCCGGCATTGCCGCTGAAAACTACCCGTTTTGCACGATTGAGCCCAATGTGGGCATTGTCGAGCTGCCCGATGCGCGCTTGCAGCAGCTCTCTGCCATTGTGAAGCCCGAGAAAATCGTCCCGGCGATTGTCGAGTTTGTGGACATTGCGGGCCTGGTGGCAGGCGCGAGCACGGGCGAAGGACTGGGCAACAAATTCCTCGCGCACATCCGCGAGACCGATGCCACCATCAACGTGGTGCGCTGCTTTGAAGACGACAACGTGATTCACGTCGCGGGCAAGATCGATCCGATCTCGGACATTGAAGTGATCCAGACCGAGCTGTGCCTGGCGGACATGGCGGCGGTTGAAAAAGCGTTGCACCGCGTGACCAAAACCGCCCGCTCTGGCGACAAGGAATCGGCCAAGCTGGTGGCGATTTTGGAG
The DNA here is from genome assembly GCA_031420135.1 of Rhodoferax sp. Lineage (GTDB taxonomy): Bacteria > Pseudomonadota > Gammaproteobacteria > Burkholderiales > Burkholderiaceae_C > JANYCG01. Next base: position 5,535 of record JANOMD010000385.1, read on the forward strand.
AAGTGCCAAGCCGTGCTGAACGAGGCCAAGCCCGTGCGCACCATCGAATTCAGCAAGGAAGAACTGCCCTTGTTGCAGCAATTCTTCTTAATCACCGCTAAACCGGCGATGTTTGTCGCTAACGTCGCCGAAAATGGGTTTGAGAACAACCCGTACCTAGACCGTTTGAAGGCTTTTGCTGCTGCGCAGAATGCCCCCGTGGTTGCGATATCCGCGAAGATGGAAGCTGAAATGGCCGAGATGAGCGACGAAGACCGTCAGATGTTCCTGGAAGAGCTAGGCCAAACCGAGCCTGGCCTGAACCGGCTGATCCGCGCAGCCTTCAAATTGCTGGGGTTGCAGACCTACTTCACAGCCGGTGTGAAGGAAGTGCGAGCCTGGACGATTCATGTGGGCGACACCGGCCCGCAGGCGGCAGGTGTGATCCACACCGATTTTGAAAAAGGCTACATCCGCGCGCAGACCATTGCGTTTGACGACTTCATCAAGTTCAAGGGTGAGCAAGGCGCCAAAGACGCCGGCAAAATGCGCTCCGAAGGCAAGGAATACGTGGTGAAAGACGGCGACGTGATGAACTTTTTATTCAGCTCATGAGCTTGGCCAGAAGGCGTCAAACAGTCCCAGCAGCGCCGCTGTCATCAGCAAATAGCGAAAGAACTTGCCGATCGCCATGTAGAAAACGCAAGGCCAGAACGGCAGCTTGAGCCAGCCCGCGACCGCGCACAGCGGGTCGCCGACGCCCGGCAACCACGACAGCAGGCAGGCCTTGGGGCCGATGCGTTCAAGCCAATCCAGCGCCTTTAAATGCGTGGTGTGGTGGCGGTATTTGTCGATTACTTTGTGAGATGCCAGCCCCATCGCCCAGCTCACCATGCCGCCCAGCGTGTTGCCGACCGTTGCCACCAGAATCGTCGGCCAAAAAAGTTCCGGGTTGAGCTTGACCAGGCCAAACACCACCGGTTCGGAGCCCAACGGCAGCAACGTGGCCGAGATGAACGACACCACAAACACGGTGCTCAATCCAAATTCCGGCAAGGCCAGAAGTGCGAGGAGTTGGTCGATCCAGGCTTGCAGGTTGGGCATTGGGTGGGGCGGCTTTCGGGTTGCCATCAAGTATAGGCACACCAGCGGTCGCCCCTCGCGGCGCACGGCAACCGGAACCTACGCGCAGCTTGCAACTTTCAACGTTTTTTTCAGGAGGCGCAATTTCAATTGCTGAAATTTTGAGCAGCTAGAATAGATCGCACAGCCACCCGCGCCTGTCCTTCCGCGAAACCTTCCGACGCCCGTTTTCCCCGACCGATCTGCATGAACATAGGCCACATTACCTTGGCGAACACGCTGTTTGTCGCGCCCATGGCGGGCGTGACGGACCGGCCGTTTCGCCAGTTGTGCAAAGCCCAGGGCGCGGGCTATGCCGTGAGTGAAATGGTGACATCGCGGCGGGATTTGTGGAACACGCTGAAAACCTCGCGCCGGGCCAACCATGATGGCGAGCCGGGCCCGATTTCGGTCCAGATCGCAGGCACCGATGCGCAGATGATGCAGGACGCGGCGGCCTACAACATCGAGCGCGGTGCGCAGATCATCGACATCAACATGGGCTGCCCCGCCAAAAAGGTTTGCACCAAATGGGCCGGGTCGGCGCTGATGCAGGACGAACCGCTGGCACTGGAAATCATCGAGGCCGTAGTGGCCGCCTGCGCGCCGCACCGTGTGCCGGTGACGCTGAAAATGCGCACCGGCTGGAGCCAGAACCACAAGAACGCCGCCCGCATTGCGCTGGCCGCACAGAACGCCGGCGTGCAGATGGTGACCGTGCACGGACGCACCCGCGAACAGGGCTACGGTGGCGAGGCTGAATACGATACCATCGCTGCGGTCAAGGCGGCTTTGACGATTCCGGTGGTTGCCAACGGCGACATCACCACGCCCGAAAAAGCGCAGCAGGTGATGCGGCAAACCGGTGCCGACGCGGTGATGATCGGGCGTGCCGCACAGGGGCGACCATGGATCTTCCGTGAAATCGCGCATTTTCTGGCCACTGGCACGCACCTGGCACCGCCCCTTGTGGTTGATGTCAAGCGCATGTCGCTGGCCCACCTGCATGACCATTACACGCTCTACGGCGAATTCCTTGGCGTGCGCACCGCGCGCAAGCACATTGGCTGGTATGTGCGGGCGCTGCCCGGCGGCGAGGCCTTTCGCGCTGCCATGAACCTGCTGGAAGACTGCGAGACACAAACCCGCGCCGTGGCCGATTTCTTTGACGCCTTGGGCGTGCAGATGGACCGGCTGCCCAAGACTGCCTTGTTGACAGGCGACAACCGTAACCATAACGACAACGACAACGATAGCGAAACCATGGACCACGAAAAAACGCGACCCAACCCCCTTGCCAGGCTAGAGAAAACGGCATGAGCAAGAAGCACATCGAAGAGGCGGTGCGCAGCAGCCTGGAGGCCTATTTCAAGGACCTGCGCGGCTCGGAACCCGACGGCATGCACGAGATGATGGTCAGAACCATCGAAAAGCCGCTGCTTGAAGTGGTCATGCAGCAGGCCGACAGCAACCAGTCCAAAGCTGCGCAATGGCTGGGCCTGAACCGCAACACGCTGCGCAAAAAGCTGATTGAGCACAAGCTGAACAAATAGCCTGCTGAATTGCCCCCGGCCTTAAGCACGCCAGCGCGCGAAGGCACCCACGCGCAACCACATACCTGCTCCTTCAATTAACCCGGACCGCCGATTCAATGATCGCCCTCCTTTCCGTATCCGATAAAACCGGCATTCTCGAATTTGCCCAGGCGCTGCACGCACTGGGCATTCAACTGCTGTCCACCGGCGGCACTGCCAAATTGTTGGCTGAAGCTGGCCTGCCGGTGTCCGAGGTGGCCGATCACACCGGTTTTCCGGAGATGCTCGATGGCCGGGTTAAAACCCTGCACCCGACCATTCACGGCGGCTTGCTGGCGCGGCGCGAGCTGCCCGCGCACATGGCGGCCATTGCCGAACACGGCATTGCCGCCATCGACCTGCTGGTGGTCAACCTGTACCCGTTTGAAGCGACGGTTGCCAAACCGGGTTGTTCGCTGGAAGACGCGATTGAAAACATCGACATTGGTGGCCCGGCCATGGTGCGCAGTGCCGCCAAGAACTGGAAGGATGTGGGTGTGCTGACCGATGCGTCGCAATACCCAGGCGTGCTGGCAGAACTCAAGGCCGACGGCAAACTCACCGACCAGACCAGGTTCGCCCTGTCGGTGGCGGCCTTCAACCGTATCAGCCAGTACGATGGTGCGATTTCGGACTACCTCTCCAGCATCGGGCCCGATGGCACGCTGGCCCAGTTTTCGGGCCAGTCGAATGGCCGTTTCGTCAAATTGCAGGACTTGCGCTACGGCGAAAACCCGCACCAGCAGGCCGCCTTTTACCGCGATCTTTATCCTGCGCCTGGCTCGCTGGTCACCGCCCGGCAGCTGCAGGGCAAGGAACTCAGCTACAACAACATTGCCGACGCGGATGCCGCGTGGGAGTGTGTCAAGTCGTTTGACCGGGAAATTGATGGCAGCGCCTGCGTCATCGTCAAGCACGCCAACCCGTGTGGCGTGGCCGTTGGCGTCGACGCGCAAGATGCTTACGGCAAGGCGCTGAAGACCGATCCGACGTCAGCGTTTGGCGGCATCATCGCGCTGAATTGCCCGCTCGATGAGCGAGCTGCGGTACAGATTTCAAAGCAGTTTGTGGAAGTATTGATGGCACCGGCCTACACCCCCGAAGCGCTGGCTGTCTTCAAAAGCAAGGTCAATGTGCGGATTTTGCAGATTGACTTGCCCGCGCGCGGCGGCAACACAGCCTGGGAGCGGGGGCAAAATGCAGTGGATGTCAAGCGCGTCGGGTCTGGCCTGTTGATGCAATCGGCGGACAACCATGAACTGACGCTGGCGGACTTGAAAGTGGTCACTACCCTTCAACCTACCCCAAAACAGCTTCAAACGCTGTTATTTGCCTGGAAAGTGGCCAAATACGTCAAAAGCAATGCGATTGTATTTTGTGCAGACGGCATGACAATGGGCGTCGGCGCAGGGCAGATGAGCCGACTGGACTCTGCCCGCATCGCGTCAATCAAGGCTCAGCATGCCAGTTTGTCGTTGCAGGGAACGTCAGTCGCCAGCGACGCGTTTTTTCCGTTCAGGGATGGGCTTGACGTGGTGGTGGATGCTGGTGCGACCAGTGTGATTCAACCCGGAGGCAGCATGCGGGACGATGAAGTGATCACTGCCGCCAACGAGCGCGGTGTGGCGATGGTATTCACCGGCGTGCGCCACTTCCGGCATTGAGGCCCCGCTGCCGTGAAGATCACCACAGCGGTGGCTGTTTTTGCACCTGCAAGCGCAATTCAGCGCCAGTACCGCTGACCGTGACTGCGGTGCCAATGGCCGTTGCCACCATTTGACCAACCCAGATTCAGGTTGACGCCAACCGGCGGGTAGTACGGACTCCCATAGGGACTCACATAGGGACTCACATAAGGTCGCACGTATTGGGTTGAATACACCACCGGTGGCGCCGCGATGATGACCGTTTGCGGTGCGACCGGCTGGCTGAAAACCTGGGGTGCCAGGGCGACGTCCGCCTCATCGCCCTGGCTGTAAACCGCATTGGGAGGATAAACATAGGCAGCGCCAGCAGGCGCGGTCACAGCGCCTGTTGCGCCTACGGGCGTAATTTGAAGCCGCAAAGTTGGACCCGGGTCCTGCGGCATTTGCACGGAATACTGCCTGCCGTTGAACTCGTAGACCACGTTGTACGCGGTGGTCCGATTTTCGTAAAAGGTTTGCGTGGTGCAGCTCTGCACGTTCTGGCTGTGCGCCTGGCCGCCACCTTCAATCCGGTCGCCCAACATGGCACCGCCGATGATGCCTATCAGTGTGGCCACAGCGCGACCGTCCCCGCCACCCACCGAATTGCCAATGGCACCGCCCGCCACAGCGCCCATGATGCCGCCGACACCGGATTTTTGCCCCTGAACCTGAACCTGGCTGGTGGAGCACACCTGGCGCGGCACAGCGACCTGACTCATGACAGGCGTGCTGGATATCACGCGGGCGGTTTCCTGTGCTGCGCAAACAGCGGCAGTTCCGGTCAAGATTGTCAGTAAAACTAATTTCTTCATTACAAACTCCTGTACGGTCATTTTTTTTAGGGAGGCGGAAATAATCAATATGCAACTTTTGGGGGCGCTGGCGGGATGCAGTGCAAGGCGCCGGTAGTGCTGCCAAAAATGGACTATTGACTTTTTCTGCCTCCCTTCGGTTCTGAAAATCAGCATGGGCACATGCGGACCCAACTCATTAACGCAAGTTTAGTGTTGCAGGTTGGCAAGTTCAATGTCCGATTCGTAAAGTAGACGTAACTAATTCACACAATCCGGCGCTGTTGAAGCCGCAATGGCGAGGGTTGATGCCGTTGCCCCGGACCTGAAGGCCAAAGATGCCACCGCGTGGTTTGAATATTTCATATCGCCGACGATATGAGATCGTCAAAAAGAGCGGATACCAGGGTCAAAATCTGCATTTTACCGACCAAAACAGCATCTAGCTCTCGTTTTATATAGATAGTTTGCTATATATATTATATTTTCTTAAAGACGTCCGCAGCGGCTTCGATGGTGTCGGCAATGTCGGAATCGGAATGCGCTGCGCTGACAAAGCCGGCCTCGTACAAAGCCGGTGCAATATAGATGCCCCGCTCCAGCAAGCCATGAAACAGGCGGTTAAAGCGCGGGCTGTCGGTGGTCATGACCTTGGCGTAGTTTTGCGGCAACTCTGGAAGCAGGAAAAATCCAAACATGCCGCCTTCGGAGTCGCCGCAAAACGGCACTCCCGCAGCCGCAGCGGCGCTTTGCAGGCCTGTGACAAGCGCACAGGTTTTGCGCGACAGGTCTTCAAAAAACCCCGGCTTTTGAATTTCACGCAGCGTCGCCAGTCCACAGGCGGTCGCCACCGGGTTGCCCGACAAGGTGCCCGCCTGGTAGACCGGCCCCAAGGGCGCGAGCAGCTCCATCACCTTGCGCCTGGCGCCAAAGGCCGCCAACGGCATGCCCCCGCCAATCACCTTGCCCATCACGGTCATGTCGGGTTCAAACCCGGGGATCAGGCTGGCGTAGACGCTTTGGGCACCGCCCAATGCCACGCGGCATCCGGTCATGACTTCGTCAAATATCAGCAACGCGCCATGCTCGGTGCACAGCTCGCGGCAACGCTTCATGAAGGGCGCGGCGGCACGCACGAAATTCATGTTGCCCGCAATCGGTTCGATCACCAGGCAGGCCAGTTCAGGGCCGTGCAGGCGAAAAGCCTCTTCGAGTTGCCCAATATGGTTGTACTCCAGAACCAGCGTATGTTGCACCACTTCGGGCGGCACACCGGCGCTGGTCGGGTTGCCAAACGTTGCAAGGCCCGAGCCTGCCTTGACCAGCAGCGCGTCGGCATGGCCGTGGTAGCAGCCTTCAAATTTGATCAGCTTGCTGCGCGCGGTGGCGCCACGCGCCAGGCGGATGGCACTCATGGCGGCTTCGGTGCCCGAGCTGACCAGCCGCACCATGTCCATGCTGGGCACCAGTTTGAGGATTTCTTCGGCCAGCTCGACTTCGCGCTCGGTGGGTGCGCCAAAGGAGAAACCGTCCAGTGCGGCGTCCTGCACCGCCCGCAGCACAGCCGGGTGCCCGTGTCCCAGAATCATGGGCCCCCAGGAGCCGATGTAGTCAATATAGCGCTGACCGTTCGCATCCCAAAAATACGCACCCTTCGCGCGGGTGACGAAACGCGGCGTTCCCCCGACCGCCTTGAAGGCCCGCACCGGAGAGTTCACGCCCCCGGGGATCACGTGCCGTGCGCGCTCGAACAGCTTGTGGTTGAGGTCTAAAGCGGCATCAGTGTTTGGTGGCATGGTCAGGCAGTTCAAAGAGTAAATTGGGTGCGGCCGTGTTGGAGGCCGACTCAGCCGCGCTGTCGCCCTCGCCGTCAGCGGCGGGGTCGTCGGGCTGCGCCCAAAAAAGACGGTCTGGCAGCACATGACCCATGCCCGGGCGAAAACCGCCACTGAGGCTGCGGTCCAGGTAGCCGAGTGCTTCTTTCACGGCCTCGGGCAGGTCCGTGCCATTGGCCAGCAGCGCCGTCAGGGCAGCACTCAAGGTGTCGCCCGCGCCTGAAAATGTGGCTTCAAAACGCTCATATTTTTCGCTGGCCAACACCGCTTGGGGCGACGCCAGGACGTTGTCGATGAACTGGTCTGGCAATGGGATTCCCGTGACCAGGGTGTAGGGCACGCCAAAACTTTGAGCAGCGCGGGCGATGTCGCGGGCGGTCGGACTTTTGGCGGCGCTCCAGTCGGGAAGCAACCACCGCCACAAGGTACTGTGGTTTCCAGCCAACACTGTCGTTTGGGGCAGCAGCAACTCTTTAAAGGCGTCCAGGTAGTCGTCAATTTGGACCTCAGTCCACCACGAGAGGTTTGGCATGTAGGCGACCAGCGGGACGTCGGCATAGTCCGCCGCAATCTCTGCAATCACGCTCAGGTTCTCCGGCGTTCCGACAAATCCGACCTTGAAAACCAGCACTTCAATGTCTTCCAGAATGGTTCTGGCCTGCTGCGCCACCGCCTCATCGTCCAATGGGAAATGGTCAACAATTTCGGTGGTGTCGCGGCTGTAGGCACCGGTCACGACCGGCAGTGCATGAGCCCCGACCGAGGCCACGGCGGTGATGTCAGCCGACAGCCCGCCGGCACCACTGGGGTCACTGGCGTTGAATACCATGACGCAGGCCGGTTCAGGCGCGTCGGGCTCTTCGCGTTCAGCGGGTTCAGCGGTTGGGGTCAGGCTCGGTGGCGCAGACATAGTGCTAGCCTTGTTTGCCGCTCGTGAAAATATCAATGCAGAGGTGTTTCCAGCACATTCGAGAAGGCTTCACTCTATACAATCATTGCATTCTATTCGAAGGCCCCTTAAGCTGTGCTTGAAACTAAAACTTGGATGTGTTTGATTTGCGGGTGGATTTACGCTGAACAAGAGGGCGCTCCCGACCATGGCATCGCGCCCGGGACGCTTTGGAAAGATGTACCCATGAACTGGACCTGTCCCGAGTGTGGCGCACGCAAGGAAGATTTCGAGATGGTTCAGATTTGAGTCATCCCGGTCGGGGGAACCCGATTTCGCCCTGGAAAAACCCTAGAGGAGTCCCGTCCTGTGAATGCGACAGTATCCACTTACAAAGTGCTTGTCATAGATGACAGCAACACCATCCGGCGCAGTGCCGAAATTTTCCTGAAGCAAGGCGGACACGAAGTGATGCTGGCCGAAGACGGCTTTGACGCATTGGCCAAGGTCAACGACTATCATCCCCATCTGATTTTCTGCGACATCCTCATGCCGCGACTTGACGGTTACCAGACTTGCGCCATCATCAAGCGCAATTCAAAATTCGCCAGCGTGCCAGTCGTCATGCTGTCGTCCAAGGACGGTGTTTTTGACAAGGCGCGCGGACGCATGGTGGGTGCGCAGGACTACCTGACCAAACCATTTACCAAAGACCAGTTGCTGCAGGCTGTGCAGCAATTCGGCCTGACTGAACCGGGGGAGAACTGATGCCGATCCTTAAAGTGCTGATCATTGATGATTCAAAAACCGAACTGATGTTCATGACGGACCTGTTGCAGCGCAATGGCATGACGGTGCGCACGGCGCAGGGCGCTGAGGACGCATTCAAGCGGCTGGCCGAAGAAAAACCGGAGTTGATCCTGATGGATGTGGTGATGCCGGGGCAAAACGGCTTCCAGCTCACCCGAGCCATCAACCGCAACCCCGATTTCAGCGATATTCCGATCATCATGTGCACCAGCAAGAATCTGGAGACCGACCGCGTGTGGGGCATGCGACAGGGCGCGCGTGACTACATCACCAAACCCGTCAATGAGGCCGAATTGTTGGCCAAGATCAAGGCGCTGGGCTGAACCGCTGTACCCACCACTATCTGATTTGCACCCACAATGGCCAATCGCGCAGCAATCCGAGAACTCCAAACCCGACTGGCAACCCGACTTCTTGCCGCCCGCACCGAGGGTGTGTCGGTGTCCTGGCTGGCAGTTCGCGCCGGCGGCAACAACTACCTCTTCCCGCTGGTGCAGTCGGGGGAAATCTTTCCGCTGGTCAATTTACAGCCCGTGCCCTATTGCCAAAGCTGGTTCAGTGGTGTCGTGAACCTTCGCGGCGGTCTGTACGGCGTGGTGGATCTGGCGGGTTTCATCAACGGTGGCGTCCAGCCCGCGCGAACCGAGCAGACGCTCAGTGACGCCAGCGTCATCACCGTGCATGCCGCGCTGGAGGTTAACTGCGCATTGATGGTGGAAAGCCTGGCCGGGCTGCGTAACGCCGAAGCGTTTCCCCATTCCGCGCCGCCGCACCCCGACGCACCCAGTTACTTTGGCAATGTTTACACCGACCCCGCCGGGGTGCCATGGCAAGAGATCAATTTGCAGTCCCTGTCGCAGCTCCCGCAGTTTCTAAGCATCAGTGCTTAAGTTATCGTTAAGGCCACATCATGTCTTTTGTCGATCAGTTGAAGACCATTTTTTCGCCAAGAGCGCCCGAGTCCGAAAAAGACTCGCGCTTGAGTCTGGCAATGCCGGACCCGTCGGTCGAACCGTCAATCTCGGCGCTGATGGAAAACCGGTCTGAGGCAGTTTCAGGAGCTGCGCGGGCCGATCCCCTGACAGACGCGGCAGCGGCATCGAATAGCCAGGATTCGACCGACATGGTCACGCTACCAGTGCTGGGGCGCAACACTGTGGCACAACATCAAAAAACATTGCTGATGGTGCTGGGGGTGTCGCTGCTGGCGCTGGTAATCGTGTTCTATTTCGCGCTTAGGCAAGCCAACCAGGTGGCGCAACAATTGAGTGCCACTGGCCAGGCCCTGATGCAGTCGCAGAGGCTGGCAAAAACCACCACCCAGGCACTGGTTGGCAATCAACAGGCATTTCCAGACGTGGCTGACAGCTCTGGGGTGCTCGCCAAAACTGTTCGGGCCTTGAAGTCGGGTGACGACGAGCTGCGCGTTGCGGCATTGGGCGGCGACTTTGACGCCGATCTGGACAAAGTTGTGCCGTTGATGGAGCGCGCCGAAAAGGGTGCCGCAACCGTCTTGGGGCAGCAAAAAAACCTGACCCAGATCAATGCGGCATTGCGGTTGATCAACCGCCAGTCCTCGGACCTGCTGGAAATTGCCGAATCTGTCTCATCCCTGAAATTGCAGCAAAACGCCGGCGCTGCCGAGATATCTGCTGCGGGCCAGCTAGTGATGCTGACACAGCGAATCGGCAAGTCGTCAAACGAGTTTCTGACAACGGAAGGCGTGGGCGCCGAAGCAGTTTTCCTGCTCGGAAAGGACTTGAACTCCTTCAAGGAGATCGCACTGGGCCTGCTGCAGGGCAGCCCGGAATTGCGCTTGACCGCGTCCCGCGATCCGCAAACCCGGGAACAGCTCGATGCGCTGCTCAAACTTTATGAGCAGACCCGCGTCCAAGCCGGCACGATTCTGGGCAATCTGCAAGGCCTTGTGTCGGCACGAGAAGCCCAAACGGCCATTTTGGCGGAAAGCGAGCCATTGCGCCACGCGCTGCAAGAGACCCAGAACAGGCTGTCTTCCCAGGCCGGTCTGAGCGCACTGTCTGTGCTGCTGTTGACGCTCGCCGGGCTGGTGGCCATCGCCAGTGCTTATGGACTGTCCAGGGTGCAGGTTTTGGCGGGTCAAAACCGCCAGAAAATCGCCGAAGACATGCGCCTTGCAGCAGAACGCCAGGAACATGAAGCCAAGCGCGTCAACGACGCCAACCAGGCGGCCATTTTGCGGTTGATGAACGAGTTGCAGTCGGTTGCCGAAGGTGACCTGACGCAGGAAGCCACCGTGACAGAAGACATTACCGGCGCCATTGCAGACTCGGTGAACTACACCATTGAGGAGTTGCGCTCGCTGGTATCCAACGTGCAGAACACCGCCTCGCGGGTGGCACAAACCACGGCTGACGTGGACTCCACATCAACCGAATTGTTGGCAGCGTCCAACGAGCAACTTCTGGAGATTCGAGAAACCGGCCGCTCAGTGGTGGAAATGGCAACCCGAATCAACGAAGTTTCCTCCCAGGCGCAGGAGTCTGCGGCGGTGGCGCGGCAATCACTGTTAGCGGCGGAAACCGGTCTTCAGGCGGTGCAGAACGCCATCGGCGGCATGAATGCGATTCGCGACCAGATCCAGGAAACGTCCAAGCGAATCAAGCGTCTGGGTGAATCTTCCCAGGAGATCGGCGAGATTACAGAGTTGATCTCGGACATCACGGAGCAAACCAACGTTCTGGCGCTCAATGCTGCAATACAGGCGGCATCCGCTGGTGAAGCCGGTCGCGGATTCTCCGTGGTGGCCGAGGAGGTACAGCGGCTCGCTGAGCGTTCTGCAGATGCCACGCGGCAGATCTCGGCGCTTGTAAAGGCGATTCAGACCGACACGCAGGATGCTGTCGCGGCCATGGAACGTTCAACACAAGGGGTTGTCGAGGGTGCAAAACTGTCGGACAACGCCGGCGCTGCCTTGACCGAAATTGACCAAGTGTCACGTCGCCTGTCTGAGTTGATCCAGCACATCTCGAACTCAACCTCACGCGAGGCCAGCTTGGCCAACGTCGTGGCGGAAAACATCCAGAATATTTTCGCGGTGACTGAGCAGACGGGGGAAGGCACGAAGGCGACAGCCTCACAGGTTCGTGAGTTGTCGCGCATGGCTGAAGAACTGAGCCAGTCGGTATCCCGATTCAAGATTGCCTGATGCGCCAGGGTCTGCCCGTGCGCCACAGTTCACCCACCGTCCCATCAAAGTCATTCGCAGGAGCCTACGAATCCATGCAAACTAACGCAGTTATCTCAGGTGAAACCGAAATCGGCGGAAATGACCTTGGGCCGCTGGCATGGGTCCTTGACGAACTGAAAAAATCGCTGGATGGTGCAACCAAGGCCATGCGCCGCTTTGTCCGGGATGCAGAGCTTGCGCGCGGTTCGGACCTTGCCGCGCTGGACGCCAGCCAATTGCGGATCGCACGCCAGCAGCTTCATCAGGCAGTTGGCGCACTGGAAATGGTTGGCTTGAGCGCCCCGGCCAAAGTTATGCGGGTGATGGAATCTCTCGCACAGAAATTTGTTCAGCGACCCGAACTCTGCAGCGACGAAGCAGCCGGCAAGATGGAGCGCGCAAGCTTTGCCCTGACTGAATACCTGGAAGGTGTCCTGAAAGGTAAATCAGCGTCCGCAGTGGCGCTGTTTCCACAGTACCGGGATGTGGTTGAAATGGTGGGCGGGGAAAAGGTTCACCCGTCCGACCTTTGGCACATCGAATGGACCTGGATCGACGCCTCCATGCCCAATGTGGCTGCCTTGGCTCCAAGTCCCGCAGTACGCGCGCAGTTGGACCAGTCGGTGTTGCGATTGGTCAAGACCGACGATGTTGCGGCAGCAGCAAGCCTGCGCGATATTTCGCTGGGTTTGGCAGCAGGCCAATCGGCCCTGGAACCAAGGGTGTTCTGGCAGATTTGCGCAGGCTTTTTTGAGGCCAAGACCAAACGGCTATTCACTGGCGACGTTTATTCCAAACGCAGCGCCTCACGCGTGCTGTTGCAATATGCCAGCCTTGCGCGCGGCGACAGGTCCGTTTCTGACCGGTTGGCGCAGGACCTCTTGTTTTTCTGCGGCCAGGCAGCTGCCGAGAAACCGTCTGATGCGCCCATTTTGGCTGCGGTTCGTGAAGCGTATCACCTGACCCTGACCAAACCGGTCAATTACGAAACCCCCCAATTTGGACGCCATGACCCGGCAGTGCTGGTGCAGGCCCGCAAGCGCATTTCCACTGCCACTGAGACCTGGTCTGCGCTGGCCGGCGGCGACACCAACCGGCTCAAGGTTGTTTCTGACCAGTTTGGTGCAGTCGCTGACTCAATCCTAAAACTGCATCCGCAAAGCATTGACCTGGCCAGATCTCTTGTGCGCGCCGTCGAGGCGACGAGCCGATCCGGTGAGCCACCATCGACCCCGGTGGCCATGGAAGTCGCGACCGCTGTTTTGTACCTTGAGGCGGCCTACGACGATCTGGACCCGACCGACACCTCCATGGCAGCCCGTAGCATCCGTTTGGCACAGCGCCTTGATCAAGTCACCTCTGGAGGTCAATCTGAGCCACTGGAAGCGTGGATGGAAGATCTGTATCGGCGAGTCAGTGATCGACAGACCATGGGCAGCGTGATGGGCGAGCTGCGCACTTCGCTGGGAGAAATTGAAAAGTCTCTTGACCAGTTTTTTCGAAACCCACTGGACAAACTGCCACTTCACGAGGTTCCAAGCCAATTGGCACAAATGCGCGGCGTCTTCTCGGTGTTGGGGCTTGATCAGGCATCCATCGCTACCTTGCGCATGCGCGACGGCGTTGAAAAGCTGCTAATTGAGAACGTTTCCCCCGGCGCCGCAGCAACCGAGAATTTTCAGAAGCTGGGTAGCAGTCTCGGTGCTTTGGGCTTTCTGATCGACATGCTGGGCTACCAGCGCGCAATGGCAAAGAATCTGTTCTTTTACGATGAGGCCGGTGGCGAATTCAAGCCGGTCATGGGTCGCGTCAAGCCAGCACCTTCCAAACCTGTACCACCGCTGTCGCCAACGCCAGCGGTCATTGCTGAACCACCAGCCGCTGCATTGCCCTTGACTGCGCCTTTGGTCAACACTTCGCCCGCGCCGGTCATCGAACCACGCAGTCCCGGCGTTCCGCAGACACCTGTCGTCGTTGCAACGGCAGCAGGGGCAGCGACGGCATTTATTGCTGTAGCCAATGCCAGCACAACCCCCACCAGTGCGAAGGAGCTGACTGCGCAAGACGATGACGATGCTGAGATCAGGGATATTTTTCTGGAAGAAGCGGCCGAAGTCGTCCAAAACGGTATGGACGCAGTCGCAGTCCTGTCGGCCGACCCGTCCAACCTGGGCGCGCAGACCACCTTACGGCGCGCCTTTCATACGCTCAAAGGCAGCTCGCGGATGGTTGGTCTTGCTGAGTTTGGTGAGGCTGCCTGGTCCATGGAGCAGTTGCTCAATGCCTGGCTGGCAGAACAGAAACCAGCCACCGATGCGCTGACCCAGCTATGCGCCAAAGCAGTCGCGGGGCTCGGATTGTGGGTTGGCCAGATTGCGTCGCGCACCGATTCCAACTGGAGCGCGCTGAGTTTCCGCCAGGCGGCAGATGCGCTGCGGCTGGACAATCGGGTGGTTAGCCTGACGTTTCCAGGGTCTGAAGATTTTGACGATTCACCGACAGCCTCAAGCAAGGCCGACTGGTCCGATTCGTCCGAGCATGACACGATTGCCTCAGAACTGCCCATTGCTGGCGAAACTCACCTAATCGGGGATTCCGAGGCATCCATACAAGCACCGATCAGTGTTTTTCCCGAATTTGAAGCGACTTCGATGTTTGACATGCTGGCGCCCAGTACCGGCGCACCGCATACGCCAAACCAGACGGTGCCTGGAGCGCTGCCGTCAGCCAACCTTGGCCTGGACGACCTTGATTTTGAAGCGCCTGTCCGGCAGCCGGATTTCGAGCCGACCAGTTTCATCGAATCCACTTTTGGAAAGTCAGCTGCAGCGCCGTTGGCCTTTGAACCATCGCGCATTGATTTGCCGATGGACTTCACGAATTCGCTGGCGCCCGTGTCAGCGCCAAGGAGCGCCTTCCAGCCGATAGAAGCCACCTTGCCTGCGGCAACCGCAAATGATTTTGACCAGTCACCACCGTCGACTTTTGAAGTTTCCCGCCTTGGGCCGGACGAGCAGGACGAAACCGTCAAGGTAATTGGATCATTGCGAATTGGTATCCCTCTGTACAACGTTTATCTCAATGAGGCCGACGAATGGTCCCGCAGGCTGCTGACCGAATTGAACGAGTGGTCGCTGGAACTGCATCAGCCCGCGCCGGCCTCGGCGGTAGCGCTGGCGCATTCGCTCTCAGGCAGCTCGGCCACCGTTGGATTTTCGGCATTGTCAGAAATTGCCAGGGCCCTTGAATCCGCCTTGCAGCACGTCCAGCTGCATCGCCAGGGTGATGCCGCTTATGCCCAGGTTTTCATCGATTCGGCCGAGGACATCCGTCGGCTGTTGCACCAGTTTGCTGCAGGATTCCTGAAGGAGCCTGACGACTTCCTGCTCGAAGCGTTGAAGGTCATCGTGGAAACCGAATTTTCCGCAAGCCGCACCGGTCAATTTGAGGATCATGGTTTTTCGTCCTCCACTGAGACCCGTCCGCAAGAGCTGGACGAGCTGGTGTTCCCGTCGCCAGAGCTTGCTGGCACTTTGACCGAACCATCCAACGAATCGGGAATCCACGACGCAATTGCACCGGTCGATTCGGTCGCACCAGCATTTGCCGACCTGCGAACACCAGAGCCGCAGCAGTCGTTTGATGTAGCGCTGGAAGCGACTGCTTTGCCTGAGGTGGCAGCCGCCTCTTTGGTCGGTGTGGCTGGCGCGACCACTATTGCATTGCCTGCGGCCACCTTGAACATCGCACCTGCACGGGTGGTTCTTGACATTGCCGATGACGACATCGACGCAATAGATGCACTGGACGCCGACCTCTTCCCGATCTTTGAAGAAGAGGCACTTGAACTGCTTCCGCAACTTGGCGGTGCATTGAGGCAATGGTCCGAGCGACCCAGCAACTTGAGCGCACGCGGTGAGGTCCTGCGTGTGTTGCACACACTCAAGGGAAGCGCACGCCTTGCAGGTGCCTTGCGCTTGGGAGAAATGACGCACAGGATGGAGTCTTCCATTGAACAGCTAGGGTCCGAGAACCTCCTGGCTGGTCAAATTGACCCTTTACTCTCACGATTTGACGACTTGCTGAGCAATTTTGAGGGCTTGCGCAACCGTCCTGCAGAAGAGTTTGCATTGCCTGAAGGCTCAGGCGACGCTGCGTCGCCCGAAGGCACCGACAGCACTTCTGCGGATCCGATCCTTGCAGCACCCACCGCACCTGTGCCAGTTCGAATGGCATCTCAAGCCGTTGCGCCCACGCCCCTGCGAGCAGCGGGAAATCAATCTGTGCGGGTCCGTTCGCAACTACTGGATCGCCTGGTCAACCAGGCTGGCGAAGTGATGATCACCCGATCACGGCTGGAAGCGCGGCTAGAGCAAATGCGCAGCTCCATGAGCGAGCTGTCCGGCAACCTCGAGCGCTTGCGGCATCACCTGCGCGATATCGAAGTCCAGGCGGAATCCCAAATGCAATCCCGCATGGCGTTGGCCAAGGAGACCTCCCAGCAGTTCGATCCGCTTGAGTTTGACCGGTTCACCCGGGTGCAGGAACTTACGCGCATGATGGCTGAGTCGGTCAACGACGTCGCCACGGTGCAGCGGAATCTGCAACGCACCGTTGAAGGGACAGAAGACGATTTAATTGCGCAGGGTCGGCAAGCCCGGGGCCTCCAGCGTGATCTGCTACGCACACGCATGGTCGAGTTTGAAGCCATTTCCGAACGCCTGTACGGCGTCGTCCGCCAAGCCGCCAAGGAAACCGGCAAGCAGGTCAAGCTGGACATTACCGGCGGCTCAATGGATATCGACCGTGGCGTTCTGGACCGCATGGCGCCAGCATTTGAACACCTTCTGCGCAATTCGGTGGCGCACGGCATCGAAAGTCCGCAGGCACGTGCTGCCGCTGGCAAGCCTGCAGTGGGCTCCATCACCATTGCCCTGCAACATCAAAGCAATGAAGTGTCCGTGGTGTTTTCGGACGACGGTGCCGGACTGGACTTGCCCCGAATCCGGCGCAAGGCATTTGAAAGCGGCGTGGTGTCTGATGCTCACGCAATGAGTGACGAGGACGCCGCCAATCTGATCTTTCTACCCGGGTTTTCAACGGCGGGAGAAGTAACAGAAATCGCCGGCCGAGGCATTGGGATGGATGTCGTCCGCTCAGAAATGAACGCCCTGGGTGGGCGAATCGAAACCAGTTCAGTCTTCGGCGCCGGAACCCGTTTCAATCTGGTGCTGCCACTCACCACCGCGGTGACCCAGGTGGTATTGCTGCGCCTGGGCGATCTGGTGGTTGGCGTCCCGGCCAGCCTGATTGAAATAGTCCGCAGGGTTCCTGCAAAAGAACTGGAAGCGGCTTATCTCAGCGATACTTTTATCCATGGTGGCGAGGCAATTCCGTTTTACTGGGCGGGCGCGCTGTTGCAGTCGTCGTCCCACAGCAACGAGATGATCACCAAGAACCTCCCGGTTTCAGTCTTCAGAAGCGCCGGCCAGCGTATTGCCGCCCACGTCGACGAGGTGCTGGGCAACCAGGAATTGGTGGTCAAGAACTTGGGGCCTCAACTGTCGCGACTTCCCGGCTTGACCGGAATGTCGGTATTGGCGTCTGGTGCAGTCATACTGATTTACAACCCGGTTGCCCTGGCGTCGGTTTATGGCGGACAAGCCAAGGCATTGCGCCTGACGGCGCTTGCGTCGAAGGGTTCAGACGGCGTAGCGCAAGGCCCGCAGGTCATGCCACCCATGATGGCAGGCGTCACACAGGTTCCCCTCATCATGGTGGTGGATGATTCCATCACTGTGCGCCGGGTGACCCAACGCCTGCTCAAGCGGGAAGGCTACCGTGTAGTCATGGCAGCCGATGGCTTGCAGGCGCTGGAGCGCCTGCAGGACGAAAAGCCGACGCTGGTTCTGTCCGATATCGAAATGCCGCGCATGGATGGCTTTGACCTGGCCCGCAACATTCGCTCCGACACCAAATTGCACGACATACCGATCATCATGATCACCTCGCGAATCGCCGAAAAACACCGCGAGCACGCGCGTGAACTGGGTGTCGACCATTACCTTGGCAAGCCGTACGCTGAAGACGAATTGCTGCGACTGATCCGCCAATACTGCTCCGCAGTGATCAAAGCCTGACCCACATGCCCGCCGCGCCTTTGCGGCTTTTGAAATACAAAGACGAAGGCAAAACGCCTTCGCCCCGGCTATTTCCTGACCACGGCATAGCGCAGCAGCGTCGCAGCGCGGGCCTGCGCATGATCGACGATCGGAAACGGATAGTTTTGACCGATCACCACGCCGGCAGCCTCAAGCTCGATTGGATTCGCCAACCAGGGTGCGTGCAGGGCCCGCACTGGCAATTGACCCAGCTGAGGCAGGTAGCGGCGAATGAACTTGCCCTGTGCATCAAACTTTTCGCTCTGACTCACCGGGTTGAAAATGCGAAAGTAGGGCTGCGCATCGCATCCACTTGAGCTGACCCATTGCCAACCCCCGTTGTTGGCTGACAGGTCAAAATCGTTGAGCTTTTCAGCGAAGTATCGCTCACCCCAACGCCAGTCAATACCCAGGTCTTTGACCAGAAAACTGCCAGTGACCATGCGCAACCGGTTGTGCATGTACCCTGTCTGGTTGATTTGCGCCATCGCTGCGTCGACCAGCGGATAACCGGTGCGCCCCTCGCACCAGGCGGAAAAAAGTGATTTTGCGTGCTTGCCATGCTCCCAGACAATGCGGTCATATTCGGGTTTGAAGGACCCTGTGGTGACATGCGGGAAATTGGCCAATATTGAAAAGTAAAAGTCCCGCCATATCAGCTCGCTCAACCAGGCAGCGGCGCCAACGCTCCCTTGCAAGCTTCTGGCCAGTGCGGTGGCGGCCAGTTTACGGATCGAAACGGTTCCAAAGCGCAAATGGACGCCCAGATAACTCGGCCCTTTGACCCCCGGATAGTCACGGGTTTCGTGGTATTGGTCCATGCGCTCGAAAAATTCAGAAAACAACTGTCGCGCACCGGTTGATCCGGCGGGGATTTTGAGCTGCTTGAGATTGGTAGGGAGAAAACCCACTTCATTCAGACCAGGCACGGCCTTTTGGTATTTTGCCGGGCGCGCAGCCAGCGCCGCAGAATGCTGGGCCGTGTCGTAGGTCGTCAATTCGCTGGCATGGGCCCGGACCAGCCAGGCGTTCTTGTACGGCGTGAAAACACCATAAGGAGTGCCAGTTTTAGTCAGGATTTCGCGTTTTTCAAAGACCACCTGGTCTTTGAAGGTGTGAAATGAAATTCCCGCGTCAGACAATGCCCCGCGCACAGCGGCATCGCGGGCCATCGCGCTGGGTTCGTAGTCGTGCACCGCAAACACCGCCTCCACATGCAGTTCCCGGGCCAGAGCCGGTAGCACTTTGGACGCGACGCCGTGGCACACCACCAGTCCGGCTTCGGGGTGGCCAGCCATAGCGCGAAGGCTCCCGTCCAGGTCAACCAGGCTTTCCCGGATGAACTCTACCCGTCGGTCGGCCTTGGGAAGATTGTCCAGAATGTCGCTGTCGAACACGAACACGCAATGCACCTGTTTGCACCGTCGAAGCGCCTCAAACAGCGCTACGTGGTCGTCAACCCGAAGGTCCCGGCGAAACCACATCAACCCCGAGCCATATTCCTGATTCATGTTCGCCGTTAAAATTCACCCATGGTCACCGATTCTGCTCCCATTAACCTGACCCATCATTTTTTGATTGCGATGCCAGGCTTGCAGAACGACATGTTTTCCAGGAGCGTGGTTTACGTGTGCGAACACAGCGAGCGCGGTGCGCTCGGCCTGGTCATCAACAAGCCCAGCGACATCAACCTCAAAGTGCTGTTTGACAAAGTGGAGTTGCCGTTGCTGCGCGACGACCTCGTCGACACCCCGGTTTTTCAGGGCGGGCCACTACAGACAGAGCGCGGCTTTGTGTTGCACGAGCCCAGTTTCACGTTGGCAGACAAACCCGACGAACCGGTCTATGCATCCACGATGTCGATTCCTGGCGGGCTGGAGATGACCACGTCCAAAGATGTTCTGGAGGCGCTGTCATCGGGTGCCGGTCCGCGCAAGGTACTGATATCGCTCGGCTATTCGGCATGGGGCCAAGGGCAGCTTGAATCGGAGCTGGGAGAGAACAGCTGGTTGACCGTGGGTGCTGACATTGCCGTCATTTTCGACACGCCGGTTGCGCAGCGATACGACCGGGCCTTGATGCTGCTGGGTCTGCAACTGTGGATGCTGTCACCTGAGGCGGGACACGCCTGATGGTCCCGCCGGTTGCCACCGACCCCGCTGCCGCACCCGGTCTTTCCACATTTTTGGCGCTTGATTTTGGCCTGAAGCGAACCGGGTTGGCGGTTGGCAATCGCTTGCTCGGTACGGCACAACCGCAGGGCAGCATTCGCGCCCTGGGCGACGCGAAGTTCGTCAAGATTGCAGAAGTCCTTCGCCAATGGCAACCGGATGCGCTGGTCATCGGCGTGCCATTTCATCCCGATGGCGCCGAACATGAAAACACCCAGCGCGCGAGGCGCTTTGGTCGCCAACTGGCCGGCCGGTTCCGGCTTCCGGTGTTTGAAGTCGATGAACGCTACACCACCACCGAGGCCTTGTCGATGGGCGCCAAGGATGCCGACGCAAGCTCGGCCTGCATTATTCTTGAACAGTTTTTGAGAGGCTTGAAGTGAGCAATATGGTACTGGACGCACAGGCTCTTTACAGCGCTTTGCTGCGCGCGGTTCAGGGCATGCGCGGCCCGCAAACGCGGTTGGTGGGCATCACATCGGGTGGGGCGTGGCTGGCTGACCGACTTCAATCCGACATGCAGCTTCCGGGCCGGGCTGGCACCATTTCATCGGCCATGCACCGTGACGATTTCGCCAAGCGCGGCTTGAGTGCCGGCGGCCTGACCAGCTTGCCATTCGATGTCAATGGCGCCGACATCATCATTCTGGATGATGTGCTCTACACCGGGCGCACGATTCGGGCCGTGATCAATGAGCTGTTTGACTATGGCCGTCCGGCAAGCGTCAAACTGGCGGTGCTGGTGGACCGGGGCGGGCGCGAACTGCCGATTGCCGCCGATTTTTGCGCCGCCCGGGTGACTTTGCCAGCCCATCAGACGCTGGCTCTACTGAAGCAGGATAACGGCGAATTCAGGTTGAACGTCGAAACCACCCGATCGCCCACCTAAAGCCCGAATCCTTGCCCATGCTATTCAAACGCAACCCCCAACTCAACCAGCACGGCGAGCTGGTTCACCTGCTCTCGATCGAAGGCCTGCCCAAAAGCATCCTGACCCACATCCTTGACACCGCCACCAATTTTGTATCGGTCAATGACCGTGAGGTCAAAAAAGTGCCGCTGTTGCGCGGCAAAAGCGTCTTCAACCTGTTCTTTGAAAATTCGACCCGCACCCGCACCACGTTTGAGATTGCCGCCACGCGCCTCTCGGCTGACGTGATCAACCTGGACATTGCCCGCTCCAGCGCCACCAAAGGTGAGTCGTTGCTGGACACCATTGCCAACCTCAGCGCCATGGCTGCCGACATCTTTGTCGTGCGCCATGGCGAGTCCGGTGCGCCCTACCTGATTGCGCAGCACGTCGCGCCGCATGTGCACGTGATCAATGCCGGAGACGGCCGCCATGCCCACCCGACCCAGGGCTTGCTGGACATGTTCACCATCCGCCACTTCAAGCAAGACTTTGCAAACCTCACGGTGGCGATTGTGGGTGACGTGCTGCATTCGCGCGTGGCGCGCTCGGACATCCACGCCCTGACCACGCTGGGCTGCGCCGAGGTCCGCGTGGTCGGCCCCAAAACGCTGGTGCCGCCCGATATGGCGCAAATGGGCGTGCGCGTGTGCCACACCCTTGAAGAAGGCATCAAGGGTTGCGACGTGGTCATCATGCTGCGACTGCAAAACGAGCGGATGAGCGGTGCCCTGCTGCCGTCCAGCCAGGAGTTTTTCAAGAGCTATGGCCTCACGCCCGAGAAGCTGCTGCTGGCCAAACCGGACTGCATCGTGATGCACCCGGGTCCGATCAACCGCGGCGTTGAAATCGATTCGGCAGTGGTGGACGGCGCGCAAAGCGTGATCCTGCCGCAGGTGACTTATGGCATCGCGGTGCGCATGGCGGTGATGAGCATCGTGGCGGGGAATGAAGCATGAAGATTTTGATCAAGGGCGGCCACGCCATCGACCCTGCCAGCGGCATCGACCGGCCCGCCCATGTGGCGATTGAAAACGGCTGCGTGGTCGCCATCGACCTGTCCGACGGCAATTTCAATCCCGACCAAACGATTGACGCAACCGGCTGCATCGTGGTGCCCGGCCTGGTGGACCTTGCGGTGCGCCTGCGCGAGCCCGGCTATGAACATGCGGGCATGCTGGCCAGTGAACTGGCTGCCGCCGCCGCCGGGGGCGTCACCAGCGTGGTCTGTCCGCCCGATACCGACCCGGTGCTTGACGAGCCTGGGTTGGTCGAAATGCTGCGCTACCGGGCCGAAAAGTTGCAGGCGTCGCGGGTGTTTCCGCTGGGCGCCGTGACACGCAATCTGGCGGGCGAAGCCTTGACCGAAATGTTGGCCCTGACCGAGGCGGGTTGCGTCGCGTTCAGCCAGGCCGAGGCGCCGCTGGCCAATACTTTGGTGACGCTGCGGGCCCTGCAATACGCCAGCACCTTCGGTTGCGCCATCTGGTTGCGCCCTCAGGAGCTGCATTTGGGCCAAGGCGTAGCGGCCAGCGGCCCACTGGCAACGCGCATGGGTTTGTCGGGCGTGCCGGTGGCCGCAGAGACCATTGCCCTGCATACGATCTTCGAACTGGTTCGAGCCACCAGTGCGCGTGTGCACCTGTGCCGCATCAGCAGTGCAGCCGGCGTGGCACTGGTGCGCCAGGCCAAACTTGACGGCTTGCCGATCACCGCTGATGTCAGCATCAATTCGCTGCACTTGATCGACACCGACCTCGGTTATTTTGACAGCCGCATGCGCCTGAACCCGCCCTTGCGCCAGCAGCGCGACCGCGACGCCCTGCGTGCTGCATTGGCTGATGGCACCATCGACGCGCTGGTGTCTGACCACACCCCAGTAGACGAAGACGCCAAAGCGCTGCCATTTGCGCAAAGCGAGCCTGGCGCCACGGGCCTGGAACTTTTGCTCAGCCTGGCGCTGAAATGGAGCCGCGACGATGGCATCGACCTTGCGCGGGCCCTGGCGGTGCTGACCAGCCGGCCAGCGCGGGTGCTCGGCAACGCTTTGGGCCCGTTGGCCAGCAGCCTGGGGCAGCTTCGCGTGGGCGGCGTTGCCGATATCTGCGTGTTCGACCCGAGGGCCAGCTGGGTCGTCACGCCACACGCTTTGCACAGCCAGGGCAAGCACACGCCGTTTTCGGGCTATGAGTTGCCCGGGCAGGTGCGCTGCACGCTGGTGGCCGGGCGCGTGGCTTACCACGCGCCCACAGCAGTCTGACCCAACGATCGCCATGAACAAACTGATGGCCAGCTTGAAACTGGCGCGCGCGCTGGTTCATGCGCTGGTGGGACTGGTTACCATCTTGCTGGTGTTTCCGCGCCTCCTGCCGGAAAACCGGCAGCAACGGGTTCAGGTCTGGTCGGCCAAGATGCTGGTGTGTCTGGGACTTGAATTGCGCGTCACTGGCCGGCCCTGCGCCAATGGCCCGATGTTGCTGGTGGCCAACCATATTTCATGGGTAGACATCACGGCCTTGCATGCCGCGCGGTTTTGCCGATTTGTGTCCAAAGCCGATGTCAAACACTGGCCACTGATTGGCGCACTGGCCACCGGCGTTGGGACCTTGTTCATCGAGCGTGAATCGCGCCGCGACGCCATGCGCACGGTGCAGCACATGGCGCAAAGCCTGCGCGAGGGCGACGTGCTCGGCATCTTTCCCGAAGGCACCACCAGCGACGGCACCACGCTGCGCCCGTTTCATGCCAACCTGTTTCAGGCCGCCATTGCGGCAGACGCGCCGGTGCAGCCGGTTGCGCTGTCGTTCATTGACATCGCCAGCGGCCAGCCCACCCAGGCCCCGGGCTACATCAACGACGACACCTTGCTGGTTTCAGTCTGGCGCACGCTGTGCACGCCGGGCATTGCGGTGGTGATCAACTTTGGTGAACCGCAGACCGCGCAAGGGCGTGACCGGCGCACGTGGTCGGCCCAAGTGCGCGAGGCGATCATGGCGCTGCGTGGCGGTTGATGGTTGATGGTTGATGGTTGATGGTTGATGGTTGATGGTTGATGGTTGGCACAGGATTGGGGCTGATTTTTCAGCAGCCGTGGCAAAATATTAACCTGTAAGTTAATTTACAACCGAAAACAACGTCAAAATGCCAGAAAAATCGATCAAATAGACCTCTAGCTCTCGTATTATATAAATAGTTTGCTATTATTTTTGACATTTGATTTTTGACATTTTTCTCTTTGATAGATACCGGCAAATGCGGCACCACCATTTTCTGTCGGGTTTACTGCTGATAGCGCTGGGTTTGCCACTCGCCTGGGCGGTGGCAGCTGCGGCATCGGCTGCACTGGATGCCGACGCGTGGCGCAATCTGGCGGCCAACCCGCAAACCATGAAGGCGCTTGGGCTCGCGGTCTGGACTGGCGTTGCCTCTACCGTGCTGTCGGTGTGGTGTGCAGCCCGATTGCTCGGCAGCGCCCATGCCAGCCCGCATTGGGCCCGCCTGATGCGCAGCCTGGGCCCGATGCTGGCCGTGCCGCACGTCGGTTTTGCCATTGGCGTGCTGGCGCTGATTGCACCGAGCGGGTGGCTGATTCGCGCCTTTTCACCTTGGGCCACGGGCTTGGCCGCGCCGCCAGCCTGGGTCACCACGCAAGACCCGTGGGGCTTGGGCCTGATCGCGGTACTGGTGCTCAAGGAGACCCCGTTTTTGCTATGGGCAGCGGCCACACAGTTGCAGCGCGCCGAGGTGGCGCAGCGCTTCACGGCAGAAACTCAAATCGCGCGCAGCATGGGCTACACCGGCCCTGCGATCTGGTGGCGGGTCATTTGGCCGCAGCTTTGGCCGCGCCTGCGCTGGCCGATGCTGGCCATGCTGGCCTACAGCCTGACCGTGGTTGACGTGGCGCTGGTGATTGGCCCGACGTCTCCGCCCACGCTGGGGGTGCTGGCATGGCGCTGGCTGCTCGATGCTGACGTGGCGCGCAACGCACAAGGTGCAGCGGCAGCCTGGACGCTGGCCCTCTTGCTGGGGCTGTCGTCAGCCGCTCTTTGGTTCGTGCCAACCATGAAGGTATGGCGCGTTCGCTGGACCAGTGGCGAGCGTGGCCGTGCGTTGGCGGGTTCACGGGCGCTGTCGCTGCGGGCCGCTGGCGCCGTTGCGCTGATCGCCATTTACCTCGCCGTGCTGCTGGCGCTGCTGGCGGGCAGCGTATCGGGCGTTTGGGCGTTTCCAGCGCTCTTGCCGCAAACCTTCACCTGGGGCGCATGGCGCTCGGTATGGGCGAGCGCCGACACTTTGGGCACCACGCTGGCACTGGGATTGGCCAGCAGCGCCTGCGCCTTGCTCTGGTCGGTCGCGTGGCTAGAGTTTGCGCCGCCGACGTGGGACGCCCTGCTTCGCCGCGCGATCTACCTGCCGCTGGTGCTGCCGCCGGTGCTGTGGGTGATTGGCCTGCATTCAATGACCCTGCATTGGGGCATGGACGCCACCTGGCACGGCGTCTGGCTGGCGCACAGCCTGGCCAGCATTCCGTATGCCCTGATTGCGCTCAGCCCGGCTTACCTGGGCTTTGACGCCCGCTACTGGCATGTGACTGCGTCGCTGGGCCACTCGCGCTGGACTTACCTTTACCGCGTGAAATGGCCACTTCTGCGTGGTGCGCTGGCGGCTGCTGCCGCCGTCGGTTTTGCGGTGAGCGTAGCGCAGTACCTGCCGACCCTGTTCATTGGCGGTGGACGCTTCGCCACCGTCACCACCGAGGCGGTCACACTGGCGTCGGGCGCACAACGCTCACTCACCAGCGCCTATGCGGCGTTACAGTGGCTGCTGCCGGTGCTCGGGTTTGGCCTGGCCGCCTGGGTCGCCCAGCCACGGCGGTTTGTGAGGGCCAAGGCAGGCTGACTCAAAAAAAACGATAGCAGCGGCTTTAAGATCACGTCTCCACCAACCGCTCTCATATACGCACTCAAGGTCGCACGCACCCACGCTCCCCAATCAACGCATGAACTCACCACAACGCATTCCCGGCCACCGCTTTCTTCACGCACCGGGTCCCACCCACGTCCCGCAGGAAGTGATGGAGGCCATGACCCGCCAGCCGCTGGACCACGGCGACCCACGGCTAGACCAGCTGATTGCCGCCTGCGAACACGGCCTGAAGCGCCTGTTGCAGACCCGTGACGGCGACGTCTTCATGTACGCCGCCAACGGCCACGGCGCGTGGGAGGCAGCCATCGTCAACCTGCTGGCACCCGGACAGGCGGTGCTGATCGCAGGCACCGGGCATTTTTCGGAATCCTGGGCTTTGCAAACCGAGGCCCTGGGCGCCCGCGTGATTCGCACGCCATGGGTCGAAGGTTTGCCCATCGACCCGAATGTGATCGAAGCCGCGCTGCGCGCCGACACAGCGCATGAGATCGTGGCTGTGTTCACTGTGCATACCGACACCGCCAGCGGCATGACCAACGACCTCGCGGCCATCCGCGCGGCCATTGACGCGGCCAGGCACCCCGCGCTGTATGTGGTTGACGTGGTGGCGTCGCTTGGCGCGGCACCCTTTGCGATGGACGCGCTGCGCGCCAATGTGGTGGTTGGCGCGTCGCAAAAAGGCCTGATGTGCCCGCCCGGCATGGGATTTGTCGCAGTCGATGAGGCCGCACTGGCGGTCGCCCGTCGCAACCCGAACCCGCGTTACTACTGGGACTGGGAGCGGCGCAAGGCGGATCAATCCTATTTCAAGTTTTGTGGCACTGCGCCTCAGCTTTTGCTGATGGGACTGCAGGCCTCGCTGGACCTGATTTTTCTGGAGGGCTTGGACGAAGTGTTTGCCCGCCATGCGCGTATCGCCGAGGCCACACAGGCCGCCGTCCAGTGCTGGAGCAGCGCCGGAACGTTGGGGTTTTTCAGCAAGCTGCCGTCAGCCCGGTCGGTGTCTGTCACCGCCGTCACGGTCATGCCCGGCGTTGACATCGAAGCCTTTCGCACGGTCGCGCGGGAATGCTTTCAAGTGGCATTTGCCGGTGGTTTGGGGCCTTTGAACGGGCGGCTGTTCAGGATTGGCCATTTGGGCAGCATGAACCCGGCCATGATTCTGGGCTGCCTGGCGGGCATCGAGGCCGCACTCTCGGTGCAAGCCGTGCCATATGGCCCAGGTGGCTTGCCCGCAGCCATTGCCCGCCTGTCGCGCCCCTGACTACTTGCCGTTGGCAGGTTTCGCAGGTGCCGACGCGGCTGTCGCGGCAGGCGGAGTCATTCCCAGACGCTTGCCAATAGTCAGGTCAAGCGCCTTGAGTTTGGGCTCAATCACAGCGCGGGTTTCAGCCACGAGTTTTTCACCCAGCGCCTTTTGCAGCTCGGCATTGAGCTGGCTGAACTTCTTGTTCACGGGTGACTCCATGATCGCGATGAGCTGGCGCAATTCGTCTTCGGTGAATTTTTCCTCCAGCAGCGTGCCGATGGTGGTGGGCGCCAGCTTGACGGCCTTTTCACGCAGCAGTGGCACGGCTTCATCCGCATACTTTTTCAGGTCCGCCTGTATCTCCTTGACAACCGCCTCCCGCTTGTCGGGTGCAACTCGGGTCTGTAGCGCAATGCTTGCGCCCTGCATCAGGGTTTGTGCTGGCTGCTGCGCCAGGGCGGTGGCAATGCCTTCGATTGCCGGGCGCTGCAACTGCAAAATCTTGACCACCAGCTCGTTTTTCGCGGCAGAGTTGACGGCTGTTTGGGCTTGCGCCACACCGCTTGCGGCCAGCAGAGCAACTAGCGCCGTGGTGAGAAGAGTTTGTTTGAACATCGGGACTCCCAAAAAAATCGAGAGGGTGGAAAACAAGAACCAAGGGCATCAATTATCGCCGCTCGCAACTTCGGTAACAATTGCAGCATGTGCGCAACTTACTTTGTATTTGATAGCGAAACCGATGGCCTTGCAAGTTAACGTGCGGGCGTTGAAGGTGGCCGACACGCGCTTGGTCAAA